>NZ_BAABIB010000087.1:0-4790 GCF_039542405.1 Amycolatopsis dongchuanensis | reverse complement strand
CAACATGATCAACTACCGGACCGGCCAGCCGCCCACCGGGTTACGAGACATCCCTTAGGACACACGGGAAACCTCACCGTGGATCACGTCGCCGTCGCGCTCGTCTTCTGCTGGCTCGGCATGGTGGTCGCCATCTCGTTCATCGAGGCGCCACTGAAATTCCGCGCCCCAGGGGTGACCATTCGCCTCGGACTCGGCATCGGGCGGATCGTCTTCCGCGCACTCAACGCGGTCGAAACCGTCCTCGCCGCCGACGTGCTTGTCACCGTCCTCTTCGGACACCCGACGGTTCCGGCGCTGACCTTGACCGGCGCCGCCGTCGCCGTTCTGGTGCTGCAGCTCGGCGTGATCCGGCCTTGGCTGAGCCGCCGCACCGACCGGGTGCTCGCCGCGCCGGACGGGCAGGACCCGCCGCGCTCACGCGCGCACCTCGCCTATGTCGCCGCGGAATCCGTCAAGGTCCTGGTGTTGCTCGCGTTGGGTGTGCTGCTGTCGATGGTCTGAGCGGCGTCCAGCCCGTACTGGCGCAGCGTCCGGTACCGGGCCGCGCCGGCGATGCCGAGCATCCGCGCGTCCGCGCCCGGTTCCCCGGGCCCGCCCACCCGATCGGGCGTCAGGCGTCCGCGATCCGCTCGTGCACCTCGTCACGTCAGAATCGCGTGGTGTGCCGGCACCCAGTGTGCCCCGAGTTTGCCGTCCCGGGCGCCGAGTTTGCCGGTTCGCGCCCCGAGTTTGTCGGTTCGGGTGGCGAGTTTGCTGGTTCGGTTCTGGGCATCGGCGCGAGGCCTCGGCCCGCTACGGCCAACTCGGCGCGGCAACCAGCCAACTCGGTGACGCGCCTGGCCAACTCGGTGCCGCAACCGGCCAACTCGACGTGGGCGAAGGCGACGCCGTGTCCCCGGCTCGGTCGGCGGCCATCGGGGACGCCGACCCGGGTCAGCCCCGCTCGATATGGGCGCGAACGCGGTCGGCCGCGTCGTTGAGCCAGCCCTTGCTGCCGGCGTAGGCCAGCATGGCCGCGAAGTCCTCCGGCCAGCCCGGCCCGGTACGCCCGCTCGCCAGCTTCCGCAGCGCCTCGATCGAGACGAACACGTGCTCGCCCCCGTCGGCCAACTCGCCGACGCCCTCCGCGTCCAGGATACGTTCGAGCTCCGCGGCATCGACCTCCCCGGCCACACGGACGCTGAAGCGCTTACAGTCGTCCGGCTCGGCCAGTTCGACGTCGGGTCGGGTGACGATCAGCTGCATGACGGCGGTTCCGTTCTCCCACGTGACGGTGCTCGACGGCTTGTCTACCACGTGACGGCCTCGTTTGATCCCGCGTTCAATCCGACGGTTGCGGCGTCTCGCGCGGGCGAACCCCGTAGCGGGTCATTTCGCGCCAGGCCTGGGCCAGCCGCTGCACACCGGCGTCGAGCACACTCGGCCGGGCGGAGAACGGCACGCGCAGCCGGGATTCCTGGCCCTCGCTCGCCGAGAAGACCGGCCCTGGGAGCACGGCGACGCCGTGGCGCTGGGCGAGCTCGGCGAAGGTCACCGCGCACGGGCTCGGCAGCTCCACCCACAGCGACGAGCCGCTTCATCCGCGATCTCAACGAGCGCCGGGTCGAACTCCGTGCGCAGCGCGAGGACATGGAACAGCAACTCGCCGAGGCAGAACAGGAGATCAGCCAGGCCCCAAACCCAGGCTTGATCGACTACTTGCCCGTCAGTGCGGTGGATCTAGCTGCCCTGCCCGACGATCTGTCTCGCAGGCTGTTCGAGGCACTGCGCCTGGAGATCAACTACGACTGCCGCACCCGGACGGCGACCTGCCGGGTCACGCTCGTCGGCGAGACCATCGACGCCGTGGCCCGTGCCAGCCACGATGCCGTGGTGTTGGCCTTCCCGTCAGGTGAACGACTCCAACAACAGAAGGGTCCCGAGATGGAGATCAAAAACGACCTCTTTCCCGGGACCGTCTGCGCTGTGCACCCAACAAGCCAGTATACGAACCTAAACCTCCTGGTCAGCGGCTTGCCGATCTCGGTGAAGCCCGCTCATGCCAAGGTTCGGCGCGACGGGTACCGCCAGCCCCACCCGTCGACACGACAAAGGTGACTCTGTGTGAGCCGACGGTCGCTGGATCACCGTCGGCCCGCCGACGGCCGCGACTTCAAAGTGGCGGGCGCCGGATACGACGAGTGGTCCGGTGAGCCGGTCTGCCATGAGATCGTCAAGCGAACCCGGCCAGGTCATCGTCGTCCCGAGCTATACCGATCGGTTCGGCCAGTACGCGCCGCCACGGATAGGCATGGCGCTGGAGAAGCGGGACCGGGCTCCGGTCCGTCCTGGCGGCCAGCGGTTACTTTCTCCGTGGTTCGGACGCCCTGAGATCCGCTCGCGATTTGGCATCGGCAGCGCTGCGTGGGTCGGCGAACCGCCTGAGCACGTCGGGAGCCGGCCCTCGCCGCGCAGCATCGGGTGCCGATGGCATCGTGTGTCGCATCAGTGAGTGCCTCGCGGCACGGGTTCGATGTCGATCCGGCGCTTGTTTACAAGGCTACACCCGAACAGACCTCACCGCGGATTATTTCGATTTCGGGTACATGACCGCGAACAGAATCAACTCGGGTACGGCGGGGTGTTCGCACTCAACGACAGGGCAGTGCCGATGCCGACGACGACCCCAGGCACTCATCCCGGCCGCGTCCCTTGCTGCTATGGCGGGCGTCAACGCCACCGTGCAAGCGGTCAACATGCCATCCATGATCAACGGCCAGATACAGGCGGTGCCGGGTCACGGCCGTAGCGCGTAACGGGTGATCCATGACGCGGTCGTGGCTTCGGGATCTACCGTGTCGGCGCGTCGGGCGGGATGCGCACCGCGATCTCGCCGCCCAACCTGGCACCGTCGCCAGATCGAGCTGGTCACCGCTCCAAAACCGGCCGGCGTCATACCAGTTTGGCAGGTGTCCGTGCGGCAGCAGTCCCATCGCGTCGTAGGTGATGGCGACGATTTCCGCGCAGTAGGCGGTTTCCAGGTCGATGTCCTGGCGGTCTGGTTTGCGGACGGGCAACCGGTCGCGTAGCCAGCGGCCGGCCAGTCGGGCGGTCGACGGGAACGGAGTGCCGTCCAGCCGTGCGATGGTCCGCAAGACCGCGTCCTCCCGCTCCCGGCTGATCGGGGCGTCGAGCTGGCGCAGCCACACCTGCTGACCGTACTTGGTGGCCCACACGAGCACCGCGCTGCGCAGCTCGTGCAGCTGCGCTCCCCGTTGGTGGGTGCCCGACCACACGTCCGGCAGCGACCCGCCGAGCTCGGCGTGCCAGATCAGCGCCGGCAGGTCCTCGATGACCACGGACATGCCGACGTGGTTGACCGGACTGTTCGTCGTGGCCCGGATAACCCGGTCCGCCGCGGTGCGGCCGCGAAACAACCACACGTCTCCGGTGCGCGTGATCGAGACGGCCTCGTCGAGGTTGAGCTGCGTGCCTGGCACGGTGATAGCGTAGAGAAATGCGCTGGTGGAAGATTCTCGGCCTGGCCGGGATCGTCGGGGTCGCCGACACCGGGGTGATTGTCGCTCGCGAGGAGCGACATCGCCGTGCCTACACCCCTGACGAGATCCGCGAACGGCTACACACCCGGCTCGCCGAGACACCGCCGCGGCCTGACACAAGCTAGTGGCCGCTCGGGTCCAGAATGATGCCGTTGCTGGCCAGGATGTCCTCGCCCCGGTCGGTCGAGCCGCTGCCGCTGGCCGCTCTCAGCACCGCACGAGCCACACCACCCCGCGTGCTGGGCGGGATAACCAGCACACGGGCCAGGTGAGAGTTCGAGCCGATCACCACCACCGTGTGCGAGTCGAGGGAATCGGTGCCCTCGAAACACACGACCCGGCCGGCTACCCGCACTTGTCTCGTCATCGGGCCCCACGCGCCGAGGTTGTAGCGGACGCGGCCGATCGGGCCGAGCCGCTCCGTCAGCGCCACGGCCAACCGGGGCAACTCCGTCGCGGGATCCACTGACCACGGCCACCATCCGCCGTCCACCAGCCCGACCGCGTAGGCGGGCTTCATCCGCAACCGTGGGACACGATGGTTCAGTATGATCGGTACCGGCGTCCAGTGTGGAGCTGGCACGGGAATTGCACTCTTCATTGCCTTCAACGCACCTTCGTCAGGATGTGTTCGGGGGTGTGCGACGGTCGGTGTCCGGGGAGTCCATCCGGGACATTCTCGGAATCCAGCCATCATTTCCACGGGCTGAGGTCGTGGGCCTAGCCAGGCGGCGGTTCCACGGTCAGCCAGTGGCGTTGCTTCCTTCCTTGATATGGAACACGAACACGGCCTCGCTGCGGTCGGGCCGGTCGGCCAGCGCGGCGGACATCGACAGACGGGGCCAGGGGCACTGGTGCCGCGGGACCGGTGGCTGGCCGCGTGGCGCCCAAACCGCCCTCACTGCTAGGGCAACCCCAGCCGACCCCCAACTCCACCACCACATCGGCGTGCCGGTTGCCGCGACTGAACATCTCCGCCGCGCGCAGCCGTCATTGCCGCAACGCTTCGAAGTCCCGAGGACTACGCATGTCCATGCCGCTGCGGGCTTTCGGCCGCTTGATCTTTAGGACGATCGTGTATGGTCTGAATCAATTCGCGCAGCTGAGACCGTCACCTCGGACCGCCCGGAACCGATGCCACTGCGGATCAGGATCTGTGTGGCTTGCTCGGTGTTGTCCGGGTCTGCGGCTAAGGGATGTCTCGTAACCCGGTGGGCGGCTGGCCGGTCCGGTAGTTGATCATGTTGT
>NZ_BAABIB010000086.1:0-6049 GCF_039542405.1 Amycolatopsis dongchuanensis | reverse complement strand
AACCAGCCGCCAGCCTCCCGGCTCCACACCGGCGTCACCAACGTCAACGCCTCATACAGCTAGCTCGCCAACCACGGTGAGTAACCGCCGCCCGGTGTGCTCGGTGTAGCTCGACTCGTTCACCACCCGTTCGGCTTCGGCCAGCTCACGCCGAACGAGCGGTATCAGGTCACCCCCGCCGATCACATCGTCCAGGTGCCGTAGCTCGATCACGCGTTGTTCCAGCTCGCTCGCAAGACTGGGGCCGACGCGACTCCCAGCCGCCGAGTAGCGCTGAACAGGCGTATCCGCCACCAGCCATTCGTGTGCGACCCTCAGCGGGTCATCCAGACGACCGTAGAGCGTGCCCACGGACACGTTCAGGGCACGCGAGTAGGCGACTACGTGTTCGGGTTTGATCGTGCGTTTCCCGGTCTCCAGTAGGCCGAGCAGGGGCTTGCTGTAGTGCGTGCGAACAGCCATCGCCGCCAGGCTCATCCCAGCAACCTCGCGAGCTGCCCGCAGCCGTGCCCCTAGGTCATCCACCGGTCACCACCTGCAAATCACGGATTGTAGACGAGGGTAGACGCCAAACCTCTATCCGTCGTGCCTTTCCTTCCCGATGGTGGACACAGCGGAACCGGTGGCCGCGCCCCCGATCGGTCGCCGGTTCCGTGATCCAACGGAGCGGAAAGGCGTGAATGAGCGGTGACGGCAGACGAGCACGCGCGGCACACGGCGGCGCTCTCGCGCCTGGTGCTGTCCGGGTGGGTGGGCACCCCGATCGGTGACCCGAGCGACCCGGCGGCCCTGGTCTACGTCCGCGAGCGCGGCGCCGTCTCGGATGCCGTGTGCGTCCAGTCCTACAACGACGCCATAGCCACCCGAGAGGTTCGAGGCACCACGACACGCGCGGTCAACGGCGCGGTCGCCGACGTTGTGCACGAGGTCTTGTCGTGGTGACCCGGCGCGACGATGAGCGCACCACGGTTGAGGTGACACAGCAATGCTATTCGCTGTCGGTGATCTACCGGGGTCGGCTACCCGCGTTGATTATCAGCAACGGTACCGACGAGCTTGTGTTACTGGCCGGTCCCAAATTCCAGGATGCCTCAATCGCAAAAGAATTCGCTATCGCGCTCGCGCACAACGCTCTAACCTTCGCCGGGTCGTGTAACCGCAGAATTCAGGATTTTCAGATCTGGTCCGGAGACGACCCGGAAACAGAATAAGGGGTGAAACATGGGCGTTTTCGGGCCACCGGATTCTGTCATCATGCAACCGGGAACGGTGTGCAACCTGGATTGCAGTTATTGCTACCTGCCGTTCCGGCGACGGCATCTCACCATGTCGCCCGACGTTGCCAGTGCGGTGGCGCGGTCGGTGCGCCCGTGGACCGAACGGCGCACCGTCGAGGTCTGCTGGCATGGCGGGGAACCGCTCGCGGTCGGGCGCGCCCATCTGCGGCAGTTGATGGACTGCTTTCGTGGCCTCGATGTAGCACACGGGATACAAACCAACGCCACGCTGATTAACGACGCATGGTGCGAATTCTTCGCTGAATACGACGTTCATGTCGGTGTGAGCATCGACGGTCCACCAGGCGACAATGCTCAGCGCGTTGATTTGCGGGGTAGACCCGCGTTTACGCGCATCATGACAGGGGTTGAGAAGCTCGCCAAATACGGTCATGACGTGTCGATAATCTCGGTCGTCTCCGACCCTTCCCCAGAGCGAGCACGGCGCTTGTATGACTTCGCGATGACCGTGGGGGCATTCTCCCTTGGTGTCAACGTCGAAGAACAGGAAGGCGTGAACGCCGAGAGCAACGCGCGCGATGCCGAGCAGGTTGTTTCGTTTTGGGCTGAGCTGGTGCGTGCATGGCGAGCGAATCCGGTGGTGCGGGTGCGGGAGATTGACCGCGCGCTCGGTTACGTGGGTAGTGTGCTTGGCCGTGACGAGAACAGTTTACGGCCGCGCATAGACCCGTTGCCGACGGTCGCCTATGACGGATCGGTGACGCTGATTTCTCCCGAGCTGGCCGGTTTCCGCTCGCCCCGGTTCGGGGACTTCGCCTGTGGCAACGTGCTGGACGCGCCGCTGAATGAGTTGATCCGGCGCGGCGTCCGTTCGTCGTGGGTGACCGAATTCGTGCGCGGCGTACACGCCTGCCGCGACGTGTGCTCATACTTCAATTTCTGCGGGGGCGGGCATCCCGCGAACCGGTATTTCGAGGAAGGGAGGCTTGACGGAACGGAAACGAACTATTGCCGAAACAGCAAGATCGGGCTCATGGAAGGAGTACTCCGCGTTGCCGGCAGAAACCATGCTATTGGAACGGCGGATTCGCTCGCGTGCGGGCGAATTGCGCCGCCTGCTGAGCCAGTGGAAGCCAATACGGTTAGCGAAATTCGATAACCGACCCACTTGGGACAACAGCCCCGAGTTTGACAACCGACCCGGCTGGGACAACTGGAACAAGCGCTAGTCGTCTACTGACAGGCCGCTTTCGGTCGCGATGAGCCGCGCGACCGAAACGGCCTGCTCGGTTGTGATCTTCGCGCCGCGCAAGGTCAACAGACCGCGAACGTCGGTCAGCCGCGAGGAACGCAGGTCGCAATCCGCCGCGCGGGAAACCTCGAATTCCGTGGCGTACAACTCGCAGTCGGCGAAAACCACGTTCGACAGGTCGCCCACGAACACCGTTTCACGGAACGAGCATCCCGAGAACACGGCCGCATTCTTCACCTTGTCGATACGGATCGTGGCGTAATCGAATCGGCATCGCTCGGCATACATGTCCGTCGCCTGCTTCACAGCGACCTGTAGACCGATGCCTCGACAGTTCACGAATTCGACCCGGCGTGCCGTCGTGTCCGGCAACGCAGCGTTGGACATGTCCACGTCATCGAACGCGACATCGGACAACATGAGCGGAGCCAACCGCGCCCCCGACAAGTCCACGCCAGTCACAAGAACGTGAGAAAGGTTCCCCTCACCGTGCACCCTGGTTTGGTCGCCCTGTCCAATGTGCACGGACTCAAGATCAAAGTCACCCTTGAACGCGGCCGGTTTCTTGTTGAGGTCTTCCCGATCGAGCGACGGACGCTGGATATTCACCGCGCCAAATTCGCGAAATTCCATGCGTCCACGATACACGGGATAACCTACGGTGCTTGACCCGCACTCGTAGAGCGGAGCGATTGACATTCGTCAAACCACGACAGGCGCGTATCGGTCGGGCTTTACGGAATGATGCCACGCACCAGTTCGGCTGCGTCCATCTGGAGAGCGGCGGCCAAGCGCACGATATTCAGTAATGCGACATTCCGTTCGCCACGTTCCACCGAGCCAACGTAAGTCCAATGCAAGCCGGAATTGTCGGCAAGGGTTTCGATCGACCAGCCCAGCTCGTGACGACGCGCCCGTACCCGGTGGCCGAACTCTATGGCCTGGGGGAAGCGTTTTCGGTGGCTGGTCATTGCCTCCCAGGCCACCAGTGAGGCAGACTATGGGACCAGAGACTATGAGTCTTACTGCGGTGCGTGCTGGACACGGGTTCACCGGAACGGGTGAGGCGAGCACGGGGAGTAAAGGGGAACAAACAGGTGATGCGTTGCCTGGTGATCGAGCGGTGATCCAGACGCCGACAACTGAATCCCGCCAGAGGACGTCACGCCGAAGACGGCCAGCTCGCGGGGCACTCATGGCCACGCTGACGGTCGCCGCCGCCATCAGCACAGCCTGCACGGGCAGTGACAGCGCGGGGACCGCAGGGCGTACCAGTCCGCCAGCGCCAGACCTCGGGACGTTTCTTCCGGCGAACTATCGGGTGGTTTCGTCTTCTAGCGCCGCTCTCGATGGCCCATCGCATTCGGATGACGTGATCTTGGTCTCGACCGGCCCCGGTGTCACGCCTGACCAGCCGGTAGACGGTGGGACCACAGACGTTCAAGTGTTGAGCTTCGATCCAGTCGCCAAGCGCTGGAACGTAGTTTTCGACGCGGCCAATAAGCTGGTCACTAGTTCACTGTTGGCGGGCGCTGACGCGGCGGGTCCGCAGCCACTGCTTCCCCAAGACAAGTCGATGACGCACGTGATCGCGCGGCCGGTCCAATTCACGCAAGGTTCGCCGGACTTGCTGATCTACGGGCTTGACCAGTCCGTCAATCATCCCACCGGGGTACTCGCCGTGGTGGCGTTCGACAGCGGCAATCCGTTCATCGCGTACTACGAAGGCCAAGTCGGCATGTCGGCTCCCTCGGTTTCGGGCGCTCCCAGCGCTGAACGAGTCACGATCACCGCACCGTTCAGCACAGCCATCGACCCGGCCTGCTGCCCCGTACGGCAGTTCACCCAGGTGATCGGCGTGACCGGTGACACGCACACCGCGCCACCCGCTCTCGGAGTGCTCGAAGACGACCGGCCCTGGCTGGGTGCCTGGTACGCAACCCTGAAGCCGCCGTCCGAGCCGGGGCCAGCCATCGTCGCGGGCCTGGTGAGTGGTTCCCCCGCATCGTCAGCTTTACACGTGGGAGACCGACTGCTCGGCGTCGCCGACACCAACCTTCCAGCAGGGGACACGTACCAGCCCGCCGTCGTGGACGAACTGGCCGCCCACCACCCCGGCGACCGTGTGACACTCCACGTGGAACGCGACGGACAACAAGTAGACATCCCGCTCACGCTGGCCGCCCACAACTCACCGGCCTACAGAGACGACAGTCTCGCACCGAAACCGGGGGTGCTGGGTATCGGGAGTGTGGACGCGCCCTCCGGGATGCCTCCGGGTGCCCTCGTCAGCAGCGTCAGTGCGGGCACCCCCGCCGCGCAGGCCGGGCTTGCGCCAGGCGACGACATCATCGCGGCCGGACCCGTCACCGTCCGGTCAACAAACGATCTTATTGTCGCGCTGGCCGGTTACGGCAACATCGGCATTGCCCTCACCGTCCGACACCCCAACGGGACAACTACCCCCGTCACCGTCACACCGCAAATTCGGTCACCCGAGGACGCGTCAAGCGTCAACATCGCTGGGCTGTGAACCGAACAATACTTCGTAGCCGAAAGAACGGGTGACATGGCCGCTCCTCCACGCCCCATACTCACGCTTTTCATTGGCGCTCTACTTGCGTTGACAACAGCGTGCACGTCAACGAGCAAGATAAGCGGAAACCAAGGCGACGCGCCGGGCGCAGCATCCACGCCGGGCGTCACCGGTTATCTGTATTCCGACTCAAATGTCATACTGTTCTTGCAATGGCCAACAGCAAAAACAGGCGCCGTTCAAGGAACGATCAAAGACGATTACGTGAACGGCGATGCACCGAATGAAAAAGTTGAAGATCGCAGCGAAGATTTCACCGGCCAGGTGAACCAAGACGGCAGTGCTACCTTCAACTTTCCAGGCTGGTGGGGGTCAGTATATGGCAACCAAGCGGGTGACACGCTGAATTTGAACTTCCCACAGCAAAACGGGGGATTCAAAGCAACAACGTTTCATCGAGCTACGCCGACTGACTACAACTCGGCGCTAGCAAACTTTCGACAAGCTGTTAACCAGATCAATCAAGGCGTGATCCAGCAACAAGCGCAGCATCAGAAGCAAGCGACGGACCGCGAACGGACAACTTGTTCGCAGGTGGGCGGCACCTGGACCGGAGACAACACGGCAAGCCCGAATTGCGAGGTCACGTACAAAGATCGCGATGGCTACACCAAGACATTTGACGTCTCATTCGATCCCGACGGCAATGTCAGACCCCAAAACTGGGGACCATCAACCCCCGGCGGATGCGCAATGCAGATCTTTCCTGGAAAGTGGCACACCGACACCGATATCTGCTGGTGATCCAACCTGCCGTCGCGCGCCTTTGTAGACCAGTGGCCCGCCGACAAACTGGCTGACAACTGATCACGCGGAGCAGCGCAACACAAAGAGACCCCGCGCTAAACCCGCCGAGGGGGCGGGAGCGCGGGGGCAGCCCAGGGAACAACTGACTGGTAGTGTGCTAAGGGATGTCTCGTAACCCGGTGGGCGGCTGGCCGGTCCGGTAGTTGATCATGTTGT
>NZ_BAABIB010000085.1:0-41768 GCF_039542405.1 Amycolatopsis dongchuanensis | reverse complement strand
CCGACGTCCTCTACCACGCACTCCACACCGACCACCACCACTTGACATAGAAGCTTCCACGCGCGGGCGGATCATCGTCGGCGACGTGTTCCGCAACGCGAGCCTGCCCGCGTTGACGATCGCGGCGGTGACGTTCGGCAGCCTCATGGTCAACGCGGTCATCGTGGAGACCGTGTTCGCCCGCAAGGGCCTCGGCCGGATGACCCAGACCGCGATCAACACCCTCGACCTGCCGTTGGTGCAGGGCATCGTGGTGTTCGTCGCCGCCGCGTTCGCGCTGATCAACCTGGTCGTGGACCTGGTGTACCCGCTGCTGGACCCGCGTCTGCGCGCCACGCTCGCGGTCGCCGGGGGAAGGGGGACCCGATGACGGCGACCGTCCTGGCGCCCACCCGGTCCGGCGCGCTGCGGCGCCTCGGGGAGGCGGCGCGCCGGCCCGGGCTGGTGCTGGCGTGGGTGATCGTGCTGGTGGCGCTGGGGTGGGCGCTGTTCCCGTCGCTGTTCACCTCCTACAGCCCCTACGCCGGCGACCCGGACGCCAGCTTCGCCCCGCCCGGCGCCGAGCACTGGTTCGGCACCGACCGGCTGGGGCGGGACCTGTTCGCCCGCACCGTGCACGGGGCCGGCACCACGCTGACCGCGACCCTGTTCGCGGTGTTGATCGGGTTCGGCGCCGGCTCGCTGCTGGGGCTGGTCGCCGGGTTCGCCCGCGGCTGGGCCGACACCGCGATCATGCGAGTGGTCGACGTGTTCCTGGCGATCCCGAACCTGTTGCTGGCCATGGTGATCGTGTCGGTGCTGGGTTACGCCACCGACAACATCGCCCTCGCCGTGGGGATCTCCTCGATCGCGTCGTTCGCCCGGGTGATGCGGGCCGAGGTGCTCTCCGTCGCCTCACGAGACTACGTACGCGCGGCCTACGGGCTGGGGGTGCGCAGATTCGGCGTCGTGGTGCGGCACATCGTGCCGAACTCACTGAGCTCGGTGCTCGCACTGGCGGCGCTGGAGATCGGCTCGGCGATCCTGTCGGTCGCCGGGCTCGGGTTCCTCGGTTACGGCGCCCCGCCGCCGGAGCCGGAGTGGGGGCTGCTGGTGGCCGAGGGCCGCGACTTCGTGGCCGTGCACCCGTGGATTTCGCTGCTGCCGGGCGTGGCGCTGGCCGCGGTCGTGCTCGCCACCCACCGGATCAGCACGTCGTTGAGAAAGGACCACGGATGAGCGAGGACCCGCTGCTGCGGATCACCGGCCTGGCGGTCGACTACCGCACCGGCCGTCGTGCCTGGACCACTGCGGTCCACGACGTCAGCCTGCACGTCGAACCCGGCGAGTTCGTGTCGCTGGTCGGCGAGTCCGGATCGGGCAAGACCACCGTGATCCAGGGTGCGCTGGGCCTGCTGCCGGACTCGGCGCGGATCCGGTCGGGCACGATCGAGTTCTCCGGTGTGGACGTGACCGGGTGGAACGACCAGCGGATGGCGCTGGTGCGCGGCAACCACGTGGGTTTCGTGCCGCAGGACCCGAACACCTCGCTCAACCCGGTCAAGCGGATCGGGCAGCAGGTGGTCGAGGCGGTCCGCTTCAACGAACCGGGCAAGCGGACCGCGGCCGAGCACCGGGCGGCCGCGCTGGAGAGCCTGCGCACCGCGGGCCTGGCCGACGCGGAGCGCGTGTTCGGGCAGTACCCGCACGAGTTGTCCGGGGGCATGAAACAACGCGCGCTCATCGCGATCGCACTGGCGGGCAAGCCGAAGATCATCGTCGCCGACGAGCCCACCAGCGCGCTGGACGTGACATTCCAGAAGGTCATCCTGGACCACCTGGAGCGGCTGCGCGAGGAGCTGGGCATCGGCATCCTGCTGGTCACCCACGATCTCGGGGTGGCGCTGGACCGGTCGGACCGGATCCTGGTCATGCGGGGCGGGCGGATCGTCGAATCCGGTCCGGTGCGGGAGGTGCTGGACGCCACCGCCGACGACTACACGCGACAGTTGCTCGACGCCAATCCGGCGCGTCACGCCGGGCGGCTGGAACCGGCGTCCGGCACCCGGGTGGTCCCGGGCGAGGTGGTGTTGCGGGCGAACGGCCTGAGCAAGACCTACCAGCTGCGGGGCCGCGGTGAGCTGCGTGCCCTGGATGCCGCGGATCTGGTGGTGCGCAAGGGAACCACGCACGCGATCGTGGGGGAGTCCGGGGCGGGGAAGTCGACGCTGGCGAGCATCCTGGCCGGTTTCACGACCGCCGAGGCGGGCACGGTCCACCTGGGCGAGCGTTCGCTCACCGGGCTGCGCGGAGCCGAGTTGCGCGCGGTGCGCCGGGACCTGCAGTTCGTGTTCCAGAACCCGTTCACCTCGCTCGACCCGCGGTGGACGGTCGCCAAGCTGGTGGCCGAGCCGTTGCGCGCGTTCGGGCTCGGTGGCACCCGGCGTGAGCGGACCGGGCGGGTGGTCGAGCTGCTGACGGCGGTGGCGCTGGACGAGAGCCACCTGCACCGCCTGCCCGGCCAGCTCTCCGGTGGTCAGCGGCAGCGGGTCGCGATCGCCCGCGCGCTGGCGCTCACCCCGCAGGTGCTGGTGCTCGACGAGGCGGTCAGCGCGCTCGACGTCGTGGCGCAGGCGCAGATCCTGCAGTTGCTCGTCGACCTGCAGGCCGAGTTCGGGCTGAGCTACGTGTTCGTCACCCACGACCTGGGCGTGGTCCGGCTGATCGCGCACGACGTGTCCGTGATGAAGGACGGCGCGGTGGTCGAGACCGGCCCGGTGGAGCGGATCTTCGGCGCCCCGGAGCACCCCTACACCCGAGAACTGCTGGACGCGATCCCCGGCACGCGCCTGGCCGCGGCCGGCGCGCGGTAAGGAGCGAAGAGTGCTGCACCTCAACGTCAACATCCTCAACGCGGGCGTGTTCGGCGGGTCCTGGCGGTACCCGGGCACCGACGGCACCGCCAGCTACACGATCGAGCACTACACCTCGATCGCGAAGAAAGCCGAGGAGGCCAAGCTCGACGCCGTGTTCCTGGCCGACGGCCCGGCGCTGGACCCCGGCATCAAGCACCGCACCGGCAACAACTTCGAGCCCACCACGGTGCTCGCGCGGATCGCGGCCCGGACGGAGCGGATCGGGCTGATCGGCACCCTGTCCTCCTCCTACAACGACCCGGTCGAACTGGCCCGCCGCCTCGGCGACCTCGACCACGTCAGCGGTGGCCGGTTCGGCTGGAACGTGGTCACCACCGCGGGACCGGTGGCCGCCCGCAACTTCGGCCGCGACGGCGAGATCGACCACACGGTGCGGTACCAGCGCGCCGCGTGGTTCACCCAGCGGGTGGTGGCGGCGTGGGCGTCGCGCACCCGGTTCCCCTCGCCGCAGGGCCGTCCGGTGGTGGTGCAGGCCGGCGGGTCCAGCGACGGGCGCCGGCTCGCATCCCGGGTCGCCGAGGTGGTGTTCTCGGCCGACCAGGACCTGGAGCACGCGCGCGCCTTCCGGGCGGAGATCCGCGCCGGTGCCGTCCAGTTCGGACGCGACCCGGCGGAGATCGTGGTGCTGCCGGGGCTGTCCACCGTCGTCGGCAGCACCGAGGCGGAGGCGAAGCGGCGCCGCGAGTTGCTGGACGAGCTGCTCCCGGACGCCTACGGCCGCGGCCGGCTCGCGGCCCAGCTGGGGATCTCGCTGGACGGTCTGCGCGACGACGAACCGATCCCGGCCGGCTTGCTCGTCGAACCCGACGAGGCGGGCGGATCGCAGACGTTCTACCGGGTCGTCAAGGAGATCATCGACCGGGAGAACCCGACACTGGGCACGTTGCTCAAGCGGTTGTCCGGCGGTGGCGGGCACCGCATCGTCACCGGCACCCCGGAGCAGATCGCCGACGACATCGAGACCTGGTACCGCGCCGGCGCGGCGGACGGGTTCAACGTGATGCCCGATGTGCTGCCCTCCGGTTTCGACGACTTCGCCGACCACGTCGTCCCCGAACTGCGCAGGCGCGGGCTGTTCCGCACCGACTACGACGGCACCACGCTGCGCGCCCACCTCGGCCTCGGCCTGCCCGCTCTGGAAGGAGCCGCCTGATGAGCACGATCGTGCAGCTGGCCCTCGCGGTCGGCGACCGCGTCTCGCTGAGCGAGGCGAGCGCGCTGACCGCGCTGGCCCGGGAGTCCGGGGTGGCGGCGATCCGCCTGGCCGACACCCCGCACACCCTCGACCCGACGGTGACCGCGTCCCACCTCGCCGGAGTCCACAGTGGAATCGGCTTCGTCACCGAGGTGCCGACCACGCACCACGCGCCCTACAACACCGCGCGCCGGGTGTCGTCGCTGGACCGCGCCACCGGTGGCCGGGCGGGCATCGCCCTGCTCGCCGGGGACGGGGACGAGGTCAGCGACGCGACCGCCCCGGATCCCGCCGCGGTGGATCCGGCGCGGCGGTGGAGCGAGTACGCCGGTGTCCTGACCCGGCTGTGGGAGTCGTTCCCGTCCCAGGCGCTGATCGGCGACCAGGAGGCGGCTCTGGTCGTGCAGGAGGAGCTGATCCGGCCGGTCGGTCACGACGGGGTGTACTACCGGGTGGCGGGTCCGCTGGACGGGCCGTCGTCGGCGCAGGGCCGCCCCGTGGTGGTCGCCGACCTCGGCGTCCTCGACCCGGCCGCGGTGGCGGAGTCCGCGGATGTCGTCGTGGTCGAGCACGCGGCCGGGGCCGACGACGCCCTCACCGAAGCGCTGCACGCGGTGGGCCGCGACCGCCGGGAGGTGACGTTGCTGGGCCGGGTCCCGGTGGGTTCGCCCGCGGATGTCCTGGCGTGGGTGCACGAGCACCGGCTGGACGGTGTCGAGCTGGTGCCCGCGGGCGGCGCCGGCGAGGTGGCGGCGGTGCTGCGGGCGTGGGCGACCGAGGCCGCCCCGCCGC
Source organism: Amycolatopsis dongchuanensis (assembly GCF_039542405.1). Classification (NCBI taxonomy): domain Bacteria; kingdom Bacillati; phylum Actinomycetota; class Actinomycetes; order Pseudonocardiales; family Pseudonocardiaceae; genus Amycolatopsis; species Amycolatopsis dongchuanensis. Next base: position 36,866 of record NZ_BAABIB010000085.1, on the reverse strand, counting down.
CGACGCTGCGGGCCGCGCTCGGCCTGCGGGCGGAGGTGGCGGCATGACCGCGGTGGCTCCCGCCCCGACCGTCGAGGGCATCCGCGCCGCGGTCGCCCCGATCCTCGCGCGTTTGCGGGCGACCGCCGCTGTCCGGGAACGCGCTCGGGACTACGCCTTCGCCGACGTCCGGGCGCTCGCCGAGCAGCGGATCACGCTGACCGGGATCGCCGTGCGGGACGGCGGGGCGGGCGGCTCGGTGCGCGACGTGGCCGACCTGGTGGTGGCGATCGCCCGCGCCGATTCGAACGTGGCCCAGGCGTTGCGCAGCAGCTTCCTCACCGCGAACCGGGTCGCGACGCGGCCCGATCTGCCGCACCGGGAGGTGACGCTCCGGCGGTTGCGGGCCGGGGACCTGTTCGCCGGAACCAGCAACGAGCGCACCGGCGGCGCCAGCGGTTCGGTGAGCACGACGTTGCGCCGCGACGGCGACGGTTACCTGCTCAACGGCGAGAAGTACTACTCGACCGGCGGGCTCTACGCGTCGTGGTTCTCCGGCTCGGCCCTGGACGACAACGGCGACGTCGTGTTCTTCACGGTGCCGGTGGACCGCGCGGGGGTGCACCGGCTGGACGACTTCGACGCCGTCGGCCAGCGACTGACCGCCAGCGGCACCACGCGGCTGGTGAACGTCCGCGTCACAGCCGAGGAGATCGCGCCGCGCGACAACCACCTGCTGGACAACCCGTGGCTGGGATCGTTCGCCCAGCTGTACCTGGCGGCGATTGAGGCGGGCATCGCCGCGGCCGCCCTCGACGACGCCGCCGCGTTCGGCCGAGAGAAGGCCCGGCCGATCAAGCACAGCTCGGCGTCGAGGTCGGTCGAGGACCCGTACGTGCGGGAGACCGTGGGGGAGATCGCGGCACGGGCGCACGCCGCGCGGTCCGCGGTGCTGCTGGCCGCCGAGGTGCTGGAGCGGGTGCGCGGACTGAGCGGCGCGCAGGCGCGCACGGTGGGGGCGGAGGCCGCGGTCACGGTGGCGCAGGCCGGTGTGGTGGCGATCGAGTCCGCGCTGCGCGCCGCCGAACTGCTCTTCGACGTCGCGGGCGGCTCCATCACCGACCGCGACCTCGGCTTCGACCGGCACTGGCGCAACGCCCGCGTGGTCGCCAACCACAACCCACGGCGCTGGAAGGCCGCGGTCGCCGGCGCCTACCACCTCACCGGCGAGGAACCGCCGACGACCGGGCTCTTCTAGGAGGACCACGTTGACCCTCGAACCCACCCGGGTGCTGGGACGCACCGGCGTCCTGCTCACCCCGCTCACCCTCGGCGCCATGAACTTCGGCAGCCGGCAGGACGAGGACGCCGGCGTCGGCATCATCCACGCCGCGCTGGACGCCGGGATCACCGCGATCGACACCGCCGACGTCTACGGCCAGGGCCGCTCCGAGGAGATCGTCGGCAAGGCCATCCGGGGCAGACGCGACGACATCTTCCTCGCCACCAAGTTCTCCGGCCGCGTCGGCGACGACCCGCGGCACGCGGGCACGTCCCGCCGCTGGATCGTGCGCGCCGTGGAGGACAGCCTGCGGCGGCTGGGCACCGACCACCTCGACCTCTACCAGGCGCACCGGCCCGACCCGCGCACGAGCCTGCTGGAAACCCTGCAGACGCTCAGCGACCTGGTGCGCCAGGGCAAGATCCGCTACTACGGCACGTCGGTGTTCCCGGCGCACCAGCTCGTCGAGGCGCACTGGCTGGCCGAAAAACACGGCCTCATCGCCCCGCACACCGAGCAGCTGCCCTATTCGCTGCTCGTGCGCGGCGCCGAACGCGAGGTCTTCCCCGTGACACGCAAGTACGGCGTCGGCGTGCTCGGCTACGGGCCGCTCGCCGCCGGCTGGCTGTCCGGGAAGTACCGGATCGGTGGCGGGCAACCGGAGTCGGCGCGCGCCGATCTCGTGCCCGGCCGGTTCGACGTCTCGCTGGAACGCAACCAGCGCAAGCTCGCCGCCGCCGACGCGCTCGCCCGGCTCGCCGAGGACACCGGGCGGTCCCTGGTCGACCTCGCCGTCGGGTTCGCGCTCACCCACCCGGCGGTGAGCAGCGTGATCATCGGCCCGCGCACCAGCGAGCACCTGGCCGCCTACCTCAAGGCCGCCACCGTCGAGCTGGACGAGGACACCCTCGACCGCATCGACGAGATCGTCAGCCCCGGCACGCAGTTCCTCGAACGCGACACCGGCCGGGAATTCCCCGTCCGCGACAACAGGAAGGCCCCATGAGCACCTACATGCCCGCCGACGACCGCTACGACGCCGCCGAGTTCCGCCGCGCCGGCCACTCCGGTCTCGACCTGCCCGCGTTCTCCTTCGGGCTGTGGCAGAAGTTCGGCCCCGGCTACTCCTACGACACCCGGCGCGAGATCGTGCTGCGCGCCTTCGACCTGGGCATCGCCCACTTCGACAACGCCGACCGCTACGGGCCGCCGCACCGCGCCGCGCAGGAGTTCTTCGGCCAAGTGCTCGCCCGCGACCTCAAGCCGTACCGGGACGAGCTGATCCTGTCCACCAAGGCAGGCAACCCGATCGGCAAGAGCCCCTACCTCAAGGGCGCCTCGCGCAAGTCGCTGCTGGCCTCGCTCGACCACAGCCTGCGCGACCTGGGCACCGACTACGTCGACATCTTCTACAGCCACAGCCCGGACGAGAGCACCCCGCTGGAGGAGACGGTTGGCGCCCTGGTCAGCGCGGTGCAGCAGGGCAAGGCGCTCTACGTCGGCATCTCCAACTACCAGCCGGACCGGGCGCGTGAGATCGCCGGGCTGCTGCGGCGGGCCGGTGTCCCGCTGCTGGTCCACCAGCCGCGGTATTCGATCTTCGACCGGCGGCCGGAGCGCAACGGCCTGCTGGAGCTGGCCGCCGCCGAGGGGTTCGGCCTGGTCGTGTACTCGCCGCTGGCGCAGGGGTTGCTGACCGACAAGTACCTGGTGGACATCCCCGACGGCGCGCGGGCGCGGGACAGCGCTTTCCTGTCGCCGGAGGTCATCGACGACACCTACCGGCAGCGGGCCGCGGCGTTGAACAAGATCGCGGCCGACCGTGGCCAGTCGCTGGCGCAGCTGGCGCTGCAGTGGGTGCTGCGCCGCCCGGAGGTCACCTCGGCGTTGATCGGCGCCAGTTCGGTCGCGCAGCTGGACCACAACGTGCGGGCGCTGGATTTCCCGCCGCTGACCGAGGCGGAGCTGGCGGCGATCGACGAGCATGGCGTGCACGGCACCGGGCTGGCGCTGTGAACGCCCCGATCGGTGCGGGTGTGGAGGACGGGCGGCCGTTCCGGCTGAACTTCCTGCTGCACCTCGACGACGACCTGGCGCCGGCGCGGGCCTACCGGCAGGGGATCGAGCTGTTCCGCATCGCCGAGGAGCTGGGCTACGACTCGGGCTGGGTGATCCAGCGGCACTTCCGGCAGGGCAAGGAACACGTGTCCGCGCCGCTGGTCGTGCTCGCCGCGATCGCCGAGCACACCAGCCGCATCGGGCTGGGCACCGGTGTGCTGGTGCTGCCGCTGGAGGACCCGCTCAAGGTGGCCGAGGACGCGGCGACCCTGGACGAGCTGTCCGGCGGGCGCCTGGAACTCGGGGTCGGATCGGGGCCGTTCCCCGGCGCGTGGGAGGCGTTCGGGCGGGACCTGGACCGGCGGCACGACGAGTTCGACGCCGCGGTGGCGCGGCTGCACGAGGTGCTCGACGGCAAGGCGCTCAACAGCCTCGGCGAGGTGCTGCACCCACCCGGCGCCGGGGTGCGGCAGCGGCTGTGGCAGGCCACGACCAGCGCTCCCGGCCGGGCCGTGGCGTCCGCGGCGGCGGCCGGCCGCGCCGGGGACGGGCTGCAACTGTCCCGCGCCACCGCGTGGAGCGGCGGTTCGGTGCGCGAGGCGCAGCAGGCGCAGGCGGAGTGGATCCAGGCCTACCGGGCGGCGTGGACCGAGCCTGGTCGCGCGCCGCGGGTGCAGGTGTCGCGGGCGGTCTACCCGCACCCGGACCGGGCGGCGGCGGTGCGGCTGGTGACGCCCGGGGTGCGGCGGTGGCAGAGCTGGCAGTCGCACCGGCGGGCCGCCGCGGGGCTCGGTGTGGCGGAGTACCTGGCGGCCGACCACGCGCTGCTCGGCCCGGCCGCGGAGCTGGCGGGAGAGCTCGCCGCCGACCCGGCCCTGCGACAGGCGACCGACCTGCTGGTCAGTTTCGTGCCCGGGGTGCCCGGCTTCGACGAGCACGTGCGGCTGCTGACGGACACGGCGACGGAACTCGCGCCGTTGCTGGGATGGAGCCCGGCGTCGTGACCTTCCACCTGAACCTGTCGTTGATGACGCCCGGGCACTTCCGCACCGCGTGGCGGCTCCCGCACGCCGACCCACTGGCCTATGTGGACATCGACCACTACCGGCGGCTCGCGCGGATCGCCGAGGACGCGAAGATCGACGCGGTGTTCCTCGGCGACAGCCCGGCGCTGCGCGGCGAGATCGAGGACGCGCCGGGCACCGGTCTCGACCCGCTCGTGCTGCTGGGGCACCTGGCGGCGATCACCACGCACCTCGGGGTGATCGCCACCAGCTCGACCACCTACAACTCGCCCTACAACCTCGCCCGGCGTTTCCAATCGCTGGACCACGTGACGCGAGGCCGGGCCGCGGTCAACGTCGTCACCACCGGCAGTCCCGCGGCGGCGGCGAACTTCGGTCTCGCCGAGCACCCGCCGAAGGGGGAGCGGTACCGGCGGGCGCACGAATTCCTCGAGGTCGTCACGCGGCTGTGGGACAGCTGGGACCAGGACGCGATCGTCGCCGACAAGCGGGGCGGCCGCTACGCCGACCCGGACCTCATCCACCGCATCGACCACGTGGGCGAGTTCTTCTCGGTGGCAGGCCCGCTGCCGGTCACCGCGGGACCGCAGGGGCGGCCGGTGATCGTGCAGGCCGGCGGGTCCGCGGAGGGGCTCGCGCTGGCAGGGCGGTTCGCCGACGTGGTGTTCACGGTGGCCCAGACCCAGGCCAAGGCCGTGGCCTTCCGCGACGACATCCGCGTGCGGGCGGCCGGAGCCGGGCGCCACCCCGACGACGTGAAGGTCTCGCTCGGCGTGGTCGTGCTCGTCGCGGAGACCGAGGCACAGGCCCGGCGCCGGGAACAGGAGCTGTACGCGACACTGCCGATCGAGCGGTTGTCCGCCGCGCTCGTGGCGAACCTCGGGCTGCCGCCGGACAGGTTCGGGCCGGATGATCCGATCACGGTCGCCGACCTGCCGGACCGGGTGCCGGAGAGCGCCTTCTCCGCCGGGTTCAGCGCCTCCACCCGCGCCCTGATCGCCGACGGGCCGCGCACGCCGCGGGAGCTCGTGCAGCGGGGCGCCGGGGGATCGGGGCACCGGCTGCTGGTCGGTTCGGCCGAGCAGGTCGCCGACGACCTGCAGGCGTGGTACGAGGCCGGCGCCGCCGACGGGTTCACGGTGATGCCCGCCGACATCGCCGTCGACTTCGAGAACTTCGCCCGGCTGGTCGTGCCGATCCTGCAGGAGCGCGGCCTGTTCCAGACCGGGTACCGCCACCCGACCCTGCGCGGCCGTCTCCTGGCGCGCCTGACCGAGGGAGCATTGTCGTGAGTGCCGAATTCCTGTGGTACATCCCGAACCAGGCCGAGCCCGGCCACCGCGGCGACGCCGTCACCGCCGACCACAACAGCCTGGACACCCTCACCGCACAGGCGAAAGCCCTGGAGGAGCACGGCTGGGGCGGCGCGCTGATCGGCACCGGCTGGGGACGGCCGGACACCTTCACGGTCGCCACCGCACTGGCCGCGCGCACGACGACGTTCCAGCCGTTGATCGCGGTGCGGCCCGGCTACTGGCGGCCGGCGAACTTCGCCTCCGCCGCCGCGACACTGGACCACCTCACGCAGGGGCGGGTGCTGGTCAACATCGTGTCCGGAAAGGACAACCTCGCCGCCTACGGCGACAGCGAAGGCGACCAGGCCCAGCGGTACGCGCGCACCAAGGAGTTCCTGCGGATCGTGCGCAGGTTGTGGACCGAGGAGAACGTCACATTCCACGGCGAGCACTTCAGCGTCACCGACGCGACGGTGGCGCCGCGCCCGGTGGTGCGAGGCGAGCGCCGTCATCCGCGCCTGTACTTCGGCGGCGCGTCCGCGGCGGCCGAGGAGGTCGCCGCCACCGAGGCCGACGTGCAGTTGTTCTGGGGCGAGCCGCTGGACGGGGTCGCCGAGCGGATCGACCGGCTGGAGCGGCTGAGCGAGAAACTCGGCCGGGGGCACGCGCCGCTGGAGTACGGGCTGCGCGTGACGACGCTGGTGCGGGACACGACGGAGCAGGCGTGGGCCGACGCGGAGGCGAAGGTCGAGGCGATGGCGAAGGGCGCGATCAGCCGCGACCCCAACCGGTTCGTCGCCACCGGCCAGCAACGGCTCCTGGAGCTGGCCACCCGAGGCGACGTGCTCGACGACAACCTCTACACCGCGCCCGGCCGCTACGGCGGTGGCGGCGCCGGGACCACGTGGCTCGTCGGCTCGGCCGAGGACGTGGCGAAGTCGCTGCGCCGCTACCAGTCGCTGGGCATCACGCACTTCGTCCTGTCCGACACCCCGTACCTGCCGGAGATCAAACGCCAGGGCGATCAGCTGCTGCCGCTGCTGAGGGAGGACAGCCGATGACGGTCGAGGACCCCTACCGCGCCCGGTACGGTCCCGGCGCGCAGACGGACCTCCCCGATCTGTGGAGCGACCTGGTGGCCGCGCAGCTGGCCCACCGCTCGGTGCGCGCCTACCTGCCGGATCCGGTCTCCGACGCGACGCTGACCACGCTGATCGCGGCGGCCCAGTCCGCGCCGTCGTCGAGCAACCTGCAGTTGTGGAGCGTGGTCGCCGTCCGTGATCCGCGGCGGCGCGCCCGGCTGGCCGAGGTCGCCGGCGGTCAGCGGCACATCGTGGAGGCGCCACTGCTGCTGGTGTGGCTCGCCGACCTCGCCCGCGCCCGGCGGATCGCGGCGGAGGCGGGCGCCTCCGGCGAGGGGGCGGACTACCTGGAAAGCGCTCTGGTGGCCGTCATCGATGCCGCGCTGGCGGCCCAGAACGCCGCGCTGGCCGCGGAATCCCTCGGGCTGGGCACGGTGTTCGCCGGCGCGTTGCGCAACGACCCGCTCGCGGTGTCGCGCGAGCTGGGGCTGCCCGCACACGTGTTCCCGGTTTCCGGGCTCGTGGTGGGGCACCCGGACCCGGCGCGGCCCACCGGGGTCAAGCCGCGGCTGGCGCAACGCGTGGTGCTGCACCACGAGCGCTACGACGACTCCGCGCAGGCCGACGGGATCCGCGACTACGAGAAACTCCTGGCCGACTTCTACACCGAGGCGGGCCTGGAGCCCAGCTGGCTGCGGCGGGTGGCGGACCGCTTCGGCAGCGTCGAGGGACTGCGCGGCCGCGACAGGCTGCGCGAAGCGTTCCGGCGACAGGGTTTCCAGCTGCGCTGACGCTAGCTTGTGCATCTCCACCCGGGTGATGCGCTTCCGCCGGGCAGCGAACCCATCACCCGGGACGCGATGGGGTGCCCGCCTCGCCGCCGCCGCTCCAGTCCGCATAGGACTCGTTGTCGGCTCGGTACTTGAGGGCATTGGTGGAATCGCTGCAATCCGTGACGATGACCCTGGTCGGCTCGTTCGCCGGTTCGGCGGACATGACTCTGGCGTCGTGGGTCGCCTCGCCCTTCGTCACCAATCCGTTGTAGTGATCGGCGTAAAGGCCTCGCGACAGGTTCGTCAGCGCCAGGCCGGTCGCGTGCTGCGCGAGCTTGGACGATTGCCAGTCGGACGTGCTCCCGGCTTCGGCGAAGTCCTGCCACATCCCCAGATAGGCCGCCAGCGCGTCCTGTTTCGCCCTGTCCGCGACGGTCTGCGATGGACGTGGCCCTTGAATCCATTGGTGCTGACCGGCTGGGCCGCGGCCGGCGCCGGGCTGGCCCTCGGGCTACGAGTGCTGCCGCCCGCATGGACGCTCGGTGCGAGAGAGTTGGTGGCCTCCGCCGTGCTGACGGCTGCGCTTTTTGCCGCCGTGGGCTGGCGGTTCGGGTGGGGGATCGACCTCGTCGCGTACAGCACGTTTTCGCTGGTGGTGGCGCCTCTTGCGGTGATCGACTTCCTCGAGCGACGCCTGCCCAGCGCGCTGATCCTCGCGGGTCTCCTCGCGCTCGGGACGATCTTCGGCCTGGGGGCGGTGCTCACGGCTGGCTACGCGGACTTCCTCCGAGCCGTGGCGGGGATGGTCGTTCTTGGCCTTGCTTACCTCGTGCTCGCGCTCGCTGCGGGTGGCCTCGGCGCTGGAGACGTGAAGCTCGCCGGACTGCTCGGGCTCGCGCTGGGCTGGCAGAGCTGGACGGTCGTCATGGTCGGCACGGTCGCGGGGTGGCTGCTCGCTGCCGTGGCGCGCCTTGTGTTACGAGCGATGGGTCGAATGTCACGCGATGCGCCGATGCCCCTTGGGCCGTACCTAGCGCTTGGCGCGTTGGTGACCATCCTCGGCGGCCTCGCGCATTGAGTAGGCTCGGAATAATCCACCGGCGCATAGATGGGCGATTGTTTGTAGCTGAGCCGCCGAAATCGCTAGAATAATCTGGGTAGGCGATGTTTAGGGTTCTAGATTATTTGCGCTAGCGGTCGCGCCAGGCAAGTGGGGAGAGCGCTACGGCAGCCTCGGCGACCTGCTGTGCGGTGGTGGTCGATAGGCCTTTGAGGGCGCTGTCGATCCACCCTTGGACGCGGTGGACGCCGATGTCGCGGTATTCGACGGCTTGGAGGAGCATCTCGAGCTTGTCCGCATCACGGGCGCAGCGGGCTTCGGTGGTCGTCGCTGTTTCGTACTCGTTGACGGCGTCGCGGACGGTGGCGCGTGCGGCGTCGGGCAGCCTGGCGGTTTGGTCGGCGGTGATTTGCTTGGGGTCGGGTTTGGTGAGGTAGGGCTTGACGGTGTGGGGCAGGTCGCCGGTGCGGGTTTCCTGGGTGTCGTGCCAGAGGGCGAGGTAGGCGGCGCGGGCCGGATCGGCGCCTTCCTCGGCGGCCAGCAGTCCGGCCAGCTGGGCGACGCGCAGGGAGTGCTCGGCCACCGATTCGGGGTCGCGAACGCCGGCGTGCCACCAGCCCGAGCGCCGGATCCGTTTGAGGATGCCGAGCTCGTAGCCGAAGCAGGCGATGGCGCTGGCGTCTGACACGCGTGGTTCTCCTATCGGTCGGCGATGCGGAGGGCGTAGTGCAGGCCGGCGAACTGGTCCCGCTCGGCGCGGGTGAGTTCGTCGGTGGACAGGCCCACCTCGACGGCCTCCTCGAGCGGCGGGCGCAGGTGGGGCCAGTCGGTCAGCAGTGACGGGCGTGAGGCTATCAACGTGAACAGGGTGTGCAGGTTGAGCGGTAGGTGGGGCGAGGACGGCGCGACGCGGCGGGTGAGGTGTTCCAGCAGGTGCACCCCGCCCCAGGAGCGGGGGTCGGCGTGCAGCATGAAGGCGTCGTCGACGTGGTCCTCGCGCAGTTCGCCGATCCAGTAGGCCCAGTAGTTCAGGTTCGCCACGTCCGGAGTCGAGCCCGTGGCCATGGCGGCGGTGAAGTCGCGCAGCACGTCGCCGTCGCCGCGGCCGGCCAGCGCGACCGAGGCCGAGCGGGTTTCCAGCAGCCGGTTGACGTTGTCGGTGTGGATGGTCTGGCGGCTGGCGCGTGCCCACTCGCCGCGGAGCCAGTCGACGCTGGCGGGCCGCTGGTCGAAGCTGAGCAGGTAGACCGCTTGGCGGCGCAGCAGGGCTTGGTCGGGGCCGCAGGCGCGGTCGGCGAGGGTGAGCAGGTGGTCGAAGAATCGTGCTCGCTCATCGGGGTAGAGCACGGGTTGCGACGCCGTTGGTCCCCGTCGGCGAGCGGGTACTGCCAGTGGGCGGAGTTGCTCGGGCAGGATTCCGGTGATCGGCCACGTGATCAGGTTCGTCAGTGACCGGCGATGCACGTTGGCGGCTAGGGGATGCTGCGCCGGGTCCAGCCAGGCCGGACCGGCGTCCACCGCCGCGGCGAGGACGACGTCGGCTTCGATGGCCTCGTGCAGATGCCGGCCCACGGACGCCGGCGCGCCGAGCCGGGTCAGGGTGGACCGGAGTCGGAGGAAGTCCCGGGTCTGCATCGCGGCGAGGGGCCTGCGGCCGGATTCCCAGCCCTGCACCGTCGTGACGTCGACGCCCGCGGCCTCGGCGAACTGGTCTTGCGTCGCGCCCGCGGATTGGCGGGCGAGCTTGAGCACGAACCCCGCCACGACGCCCAGGCAGCGTGATCCCTGACTGCCGGTCGGTGTTCGTGACGCCCTCGCCATGCGTTCGCCCCCAGGTCGAGCCTCCGTCGCGACCGCAACCCGTACTGGCAGCCCGTTCTGCCGCGGTCGCCCCGATCGTAACGTGTTCCCAAGCGATTACGGCGAGTGATCGCACATGCTGAAGGAGGACACGTTGACAGCAGTACTGAGCACCCCGATGACTGGCCAGTCTCTGGTCGAGCCGGCTTTGTTCGAGCGGTTGGTGAACCGGATTGTCGCCGAGCACGACCTCGCGCGGGGCCTGGCCGAACGCATCGTGGACCAGGCGCTGGCCTTCCTGGCCGCGTGCGCCCGCAACACCGGTGACCCGCTCGCGCCCAGTGAGCTGGTGGACATCGGCTGGCACACCTTCGTCCTGCACACCCGCGACTACGCGGCTTTCTGCGAGCGGATCGCCGGCCGGTTCCTGCACCACGTGCCTACTGCGGACCACGACCCGGCCGCCAGCGAGGATACCGCCCGCGGGACGGTGGCGGCGATCGAGGCCGCGGGCTTCACGCTCGACTCCGAGCTGTGGCCGCAGGCGGCCGGGTGCACCGGTTGCCACAATGGCTGCCACGACGACCCGCCGCCGGCCCGCGACTGACAGGGAGTTTCACGATGCCTCGCAGCACCTGGGACGAGCTCCCCGCCACGGTGCAAGCCGCGATCGAACGCAAGGCCGGGCTGGTCGCGCGCGCCGAGATCCCCTCGGCGGGACGCAACTCGGACTTCTCGGCCACGTTGCACCTGCACTCCGGCGGAGTCGTGTTCTGCAAGGGCATCGCCGATGCCGAGGGCAAACGCGGCGCGGTGCACCGCCACGAGGCGGACATCAACCCGTGGTTGCCCTCGGCCCTCGCGCCGCGACTGCGCTGGCGCATCGAGGCCGACGGCTGGCTGCTACTCGGCTTCGACCGCGTCACAGGCGCCCACGCCGACCTCACACCCGGCTCACCGGACCTGCCCGTGGTGGCCGACGCCATGGCAGCGCTGGGGCGCGACCTCGCCGACTGCCCAGCACCCGCACCCCGGCTGGCCGATCAGTGGGCACGACTCGCACCCTGGCGACGGCTCGCCAAGAACCCGCCACCCGGGATGTCGGTACCTGAGCAGCTCATAGCGTGGGAGGCGCGAGCGGTCGAGGCCGCCGACGGGCACGACCTGGTGCACACCGACCTGCACTCGCTCAACATCCTGGTCGCCGGGCGGCAAGCCACGATCATCGACTGGGCGTGGTCGCGCACCGGATCTGCGGCGGTCGACGTGGCGTTCCTCATCGCCCGGCTGATCGCCGCCGGCCACACCCCGCCTGCTGCCGAGGATTGGGCCGAGGCGCTCCCGGTGTGGCAACGAACTCCACCGGCCGCGCGCACCGCGCTGGCGGTCGAGATCTGGGGCATCTGGCAGTACCAGGCCGCGCAGCAGCACCGCGACCTGTGGCGCATCCTCGTCCCGGCCGCCCGCGCCTGGGCCACGCACCGCCTGGGCGACAACACGGGCGTCGAACACCAGTTCGATGACGTGTTAGCCTCGGGACATGAACGTGGAGGGCCTGACCGGTGAGCACTACGACGGGCTCGTCAACTACCGCGTCGATCCCCACGGTGAGCGGGTCGTCGTCCTGCCCGCGATCTGCAGGGCGGGCCGACATTCCCTTGTCGTGGCGGGATACCGCGCCGTTGCCGACAGTGCTGGCGTCGCTGTCGAGTGCCAGGCGTGCCGGGCCGAAGGCGTTTCTCCGGCAGCGTGGCACTTCGGCACGGCCGGGCCACTCGCCGCGCGGGCCGAGTTCGATGACCAGCCGTACCTCGATCGATGGACTCGGTCGGACGCTGCGCGCCCGGGCCGGAGGTAGGGGGTCTGCGGATGCTGCACAGCCCGTACACCCGGTTCAGGGGCGACGACGACCACGGGCGGGCCCCCGTCATCACACCGGTCTGGGTTCGGCTCGACGCCATCTACCTGCGAGTGCCGGGCGCGCCCGTGCACACCGTCGTCACTGGACTGGACATGACCGGTGAGGTGCCCGGTCGCCTGACGGGCTGGTTCTCCACCGCGAAGGGGGACTGGCTCGGCGTCGTCGACTTCGACATCCCGTATGCGGACGCGCGGCGGAACAAGCTCGAGGTCGTCGACCAGCTCGTCCCGGCCTACGCCCTACGTCGCCGCGACGACTGACCGCGGTCTGTCTCATGGTGACGGGGTTCTCAACTCCCGGAGAACATCCTCGAGGTGCCGACGAGTTTCCGCCGGCGTCAGGGCTAATCGCGCGAGCGTGGCACGAAGCTGTCGGTAGCGTCCGACGATTTCGCGATCGGTCAGGAGGGTGACCGCCCCGAGGTGCTGGATGACGACGGCGTCCTCGCCATCGTCCCGGTCGTAGAGCGCAAAAGGGCCAAGCTGCCCGTCATGCCAATCCGGACCCTCGAGTACGAGACGCACCGCGGCCCATCGCTGGTCGAGGACCTCGATCAACCGCTGAACCTGCTTCGCCATGACGGTCACCCCGCCGACGCGCCAGGTGAGTGCCGGTCGGCCGAGGAAAACTTCATACTTGGTTCGTCGGTGCTCGACCACTGCGGCCTGGCGTTCGGATTTGGAGGGCAAGTCGCTCATATCGGATGTAACGTGACGGGCGTAATCGTCACTCTGCAAGAGATCGGGGATGCGCAGAGGTGACCACTCTGTGATCGAGGTGGCTTGCTTTTCGAGCTCCATCGCCTTGGCGGTTTGATGTGAAATGCCGAAAAGGCCGGGGGTGCCACGGTTCGGGGTTGCCCGTTTCGGAGTGACCCACGCCGCGACCTGGAGCAGGTCTGCGCGTGCTTTACCCGTGATTCCCAGGGTGTCGGCGAGCGCTTTCGTCTGCTCGCCGGTCGGGACAAGTGTGCCGTCGAGCCACCGGCTCACGGTGGTATGCGAGACGCCGAGCTGGCGACCGATGTCTCGCGTGGTGGGCCGAGGTGAGCAAGCTAACCAGTGCGAGCGCAGAAGACGTGCGAGCGGCTGGCCGTCGAGCTGCTTCGCCGTATCGGGGTGCCTCGGCATGGGCCAAGAGTACCGAGAAAGACCTTTGTCAGAACGACCCGGATGGGCTATTGCCCCTTCTCGCTGCCGCCATGCACCGTTGTTTGGTGCGTAAGTTTTCGCACCAAACTTGGAGGGAAGATATGTGGCGATGGATTTCGCGTATTTGCGGCGGTGTGCCTTCTGCGACTAGGAACGGTCGATCGCAGCATCGTCCTCGCCACGCGATGCCTGAACGTGTGAAGGTGGCGCTCAACGAAGAAAACGGCTGGGGACGCGTTCGCCGGAGTCGGCGATGACGGAGGATCAGCGAACCCCGCAATATCTCTACCGGACGGTTTTCGAGCAGTTCAAAGCCCGTATCGAATCCGGCGAACTGGCGCCCAACACGCCGCTTCCGGCCGAACGGCGTCTGGCAGCGGAACTCGGCGTCGCGCTGGGCACCCTTCGCCACGCGACTCAGCTCTTACGGGAGGAGGGACTCGTCGTCACGGTGCCGTCGAAGGGGACCTTCATCCGCGACACGCGGCTGAAGTCCGCCGAGGGTGCCGGGGCGCGATCTTGATAAATGCGAAGTCTCGCCGCTCCGCCTGTGCGGCCGCGAGTGGATGACTCGCGGCCGCAGAGGTGTCGTTGTCAGTGACCGGCGCTCTGCCCGCCGTCGACGTGCAGGATCTCGCCTGTCACGAACGGACCTAACGCTTCAGCATACGAACCGCGAAGTGCTGGTCGAAGGCCCTGAGATCATGATCCGCCCGGTGGGTACGCGCCGACAGATGGCGGGTGGTTCCCGATGAGCGCGGCGGCTGCCCCGGCTCGGCGGGACCGCGCTCTGTGGGTCCAGTGCGCCTGTACGGCACTGGTCGCCTTGGGCGCGGCGTACGCCTCGTATCGGCACGGGCGCGAGTTCGCGTTGCGGTTCGGCGCGGACGAGGCCACGGCGGCTATCTGGCCGTTGATCGTGGACGGGTTGTTGACCACGGCCACGGTCGAGCTGTGGAAGTCCGGACAGGGCCGCCGTGCGGGTGGTCGGTGGGCGGCGTGGTTGGCGTTCGTGTTCGGCATCGTGCTGTCGCTGTGCGCGAACGTGGCGGCGGCTCCGGAGTTGAGCGTGTTCGCCGTGGCGGTGGCGGCGTGCCCGCCGCTGGCGCTGCTGCTGGCGGTGGAGTTGCTCAATCGTGCGCTGAAGCGGCACCGCGCCGAGACCACTAGCGAGACCAGCGACGAGACCGCCGAGACGAGCGAGACCGGCGACAAGATGACGTCCGTGGTGCGTCTCGCGGCGATCCCGGACGACTCTCGCCCGGCGGAGCCGACCGCCGAACAGCGGATGTGGGCGTACTACGTCACCGAGCGATCGAAGGGCCGCACGCCGACCGGCGCGGAACTGGACCGGATCGCGGGCACGAACAACTACGGCCGCCGAGTGTTGCGCCGCTGGCGCACAGTGGGCGGCCCAGCAGGGACCAGTGCCACGCGCGTGGCCGCCGCAGCGCCTCGTCGCCTCGGTGTGGACGGCCTACCGGCGCGTGACTCCGCGCAGGCGTCGGCGTAGCTGCCAGATTCGCAGCGATCCGGCGATCGCGGTCAGCAGCACACCTGCCACGGCGGCCAGCAGCATCGCCACTGCCAGGGAGACGTGTCCGGTCGCGCCGAAGTAGGAGATCTGCACCGACTGCGTGTTCTGCAAGATGAAGATCAGCAGCAACACGAGCACGGCGGTGAACACGATGACGCCGATCCAGGTGGCGCTGGTGCGGGTGCGCCGCAACGGGCTGCGACCGACCGGGCCTGCTGCTAGTGGGGCAGTCTCGGCGACCGGCGCTTGCGGCGGCGGGGTCGAGTCGGCGGGCGTGGGGTGGGACTGTACGAGCCTGGTGGCCGACGTATCGGTCATGAGATGCCCCCTCTCTTAGGTGAGGGGCTACCTGTCCCACCCTACGCCGATCTGCGCGCGTCCACACACGCCGCATCGTTCGAACGAGAATGCACCGGCTCAGGCGGGGGCGTGGAGGTGGCCGCCCTCGGTCTCCCAGCGCTGTTCCGGTGCTGGCTCGGCCGTCCTGGACGTCGTGCCCAGCGGGCTGCTGTCGCCGGTCGACGGGGTGACGCCGTTGCTGGCGAGAATGTCCGCCACGCTGGCGGTCGAGTCGCTGGCTGCGGCCGAGCGCAACACCGCGCGCGCCGTCCCGCCGGGTGTACCCGGAGGGACCACCAACAAGCTGACTCGGCGACCGTCCGAACCGATCACCTCGACGGTGTGCGTGTCCATTGACCGGAAGCCTCCGAACCGCACCACCCGTCCCTGAACCGGCATCTTCCGCGCCACCGCGTCCCATGTGTCGAGGTGGTAGGACATCCGGCTGACCGGCCCGACCGACGCCCCGAGCGCGACGACCAGAGCGGGAAACTCGGCGGCCGGATCATTGGAGTGCGGCCACCAACCGCCATCGACAAACCCGCGCGCCGCACCGGCCGGTTTCATCTGCAACCGCACGACCACACCGATCTGATCGACTGGGGCTGCGTGGGAGCGATTCTGAGCCGAGATCATCTCGGCGCTCCTGCCTCCGACCCGCCAAGCGGATCGGGGATAGCTACTGCGCCCGAGGCGGCACCCACTGCCCGTGGATACGTGGTCGCCTCCGGTACCTTCCAGCCTACGCCGAACACCTGCTCACACCCCGGCGATCTCTCACCACGGAGGGGCGGGCGTGGTGCTCAGTCGGAACCGGCGGCGTGGTCGAGTTCGGCGCGGACGCGGGCCAGCCGGTCGCGCCACCACGCCGCCTGTTCGGTGTCGGTCAGCGCGTAGGTGTCAAGTAGGGCGGGGTCGGGCGTGGGCGGTGTGCGGGGTACTGGGAGGTAGCCGCCTGCCGGGCGCAGCGAGTCGGCACCGGCCACGACATCGCCTTCCAGCAGCGAGAGCGTGCCGAGACCGCAGGCGAAGTCGAGTTCGGGCAGCGCCCCGGCGAGGGCGAGTTGCGCCGCGAGTCCGACGCTGGTTTCCAGCGCGGAGGAAACCACGCAGGGCAGCCCGGCGGCTTCGGCGACTTGCAGCGAACGCCGCACGCCGCCCAGCGGCGTGCACTTGATCACGGCTACGTCCGCCGCGCCCGCGACCGCTACCCGCATCGGATCTTCGGCGCGGCGGATGGACTCGTCGGCGGCGATGCGCACGTCGACCTGGCGGCGGACGGCGGCCAGTTCCTCGATGGTGCGGCAGGGTTGCTCGACGTACTCCAGTCCGCCCGCTGCCTTGTCGAGCGCTCGGATGGCGGTGACCGCGTGGTCCACGTCCCAGACGCCGTTGGCGTCTACGCGGATCGCCCCGTCCGGGCCGAGCGCGTCGCGGACGGCTTCCACGCGGGCGAGGTCTTCGGGCAGCGATTCGGGGTGGTCGGCGACCTTGACCTTGGCGGTGCGGCAGCCCGAGCGGGCGGTGATCTCGTGAGCGCGTTCCGGGCCGACCGCGGGGACGGTGCAGTTGATCGGGATGCGGTCACGTACGGGCTCGGGCCAGCCCACGGTGCACTGCTCGATGGTGGTGGCCAGCCAGGAGGCGGACACGGCGTCGTCGTAGTCGGCGAACGGGCAGAACTCGCCCCACCCGGCAGGGCCTTGGATCAGCATCCCCTCGCGCACGGTGATGCCTCGGAACCGGGCGCGCATGGGGATGGCGTAGACGTGGGCGGCGTCGAAGTCGATGGTCATCAGGTGGTGGAGTCCTCGTCTCGGCGAGCGCGGTTGCGGGTCAGCAGGTCGGTGATGCGCTCGTCCAGTTCGCCGAGGTGCCGTGAGCTGGCGCGCAACGGTCGGACCTGTCGTTGCAGCGTGCGCAGCCGGTCGAGCGTGCGGGTGGAGCTGACCTGTGCGGCGGTGCGCACCGCGTCGCGTCCGAGCGCTGCGGCGTGTTCGTAGTCGCGGCCGACGAGGTGGGCGGTGGCGAGGTCGGTTTGCACGAAGCAGCGGCTGCGGACGCGTCACGGTTCGTAGGTGTCCATCGCTTGGCTGATCAACCGGGTGCCCTGCTCGGGCTCGCCCACGTCTCGCAGGCAGCGGCCGAGGTCGGCGGCGAGTTCGGCTTCGGTGTAGAAGGCCAGCCAGGTGGGTTCGTCGTCGGCACGGGCGCGCTCGTAGCAGCGCTCGGCTTGCAGCACGGCGGTGCGGGTGGCGTTGGCTTCGCCGAGCAGGGCGTGCCCGCGTGCCTCGACGGCGTGTAGCAGGGCGGACAGCACGGGGGTGGCCTTGCCGTCAGTGACGCTGTGACCGGCGCGCGCGAGCGCGATGGCTTGGCGGGCGTGGCGCAGCCGGTCGTGGTCGGTGATCGCGCCGTGGCCGATCTGCACGGTGAGGCGGCTCATGTGGGACAGCACGTTGGCGGCGTAGAGCCGGTCACCTGCGCTCATGGCGAGGTTGAGCGTCTGGATGTAGTAGCGCTGGGCCAGCGAGTGGCGGCCCACGTCGGCGGCCATCGAACCGGCCAGCCAGGAGGCTTGGGCGACCGCGCCGAGCAGCGCTTTGCCGGTCTTCTCCGAGTAGCTGCCGTGCATGACCGTGCTGGCCTCGCGGTGCAGCAACTGCACGATCTGCTCACGGACGCGGCCCGAGCCGTACCGGTGATCGAGGCGGCGTAGGTGGGCGATGTTCTCGGTGATGATCTCGACATCGGGCATCCCGATGCGTTTGCCCGCGACCCGCGCGGTGTTCTCGGTGGGCGGCACGGTGAGCGCGAACAGCGCGGGCTCCGAGAAGGCCGCCGCCGTGAAGGCGGAGCCCAGCAGGAACTTGCGCCGATCCATGTCCCGTCCCGACAACTCGACAACCGTGCGAACCGTGCCGTCCAGTGTGCCTGAACACTGGAGCCCGTCGTACCGATCATCGGATGCCGGAGTGCGATCGGCAAACCCGCACTCGGTGACGCTGATCTCGCGGTGCAGGTGGCGGGACAGCACCTTGGCGACGAGCCGGGGCACCGGCCAACGTGGCTGGGAACCGTCCAGCATCCGCTTCACCGAGGTGGTGTTGGTTCCGACGTGCACGCCTTCCTCCGCGCCCGCCGTCACCACGGCGCGCGCGAGCGCGGCGTTGCTCATTCCGGCCTCGTCCAGCAGCGCACGCAGCGCGGTGTTGCTGTCGCCCGCTCGGCCGTCGCGGCCCATCCCGGTCACATCCTGGCGTACTCGTCCCATTGCTGGCCGTAGTCGATCGTGGCGCACCGGCCGATGTCCTGTGAAGCCCCGCGTGCGAAGTGGGACCGAAGTGGGACCCCTGAACAGCAAGCGGACGCAGTGCCACGCAACCCTGACTGCCGTCTAGCTGAGCTGGGCGTTTGTCTGGTGGTGACGGATCACTGACCGACCGTTGCCAAGGAGGCTAGACAATGGCCACGCCGACGATCACAGCCGCACAGGGCGGCAACGGGCCCCACCAAGAGCAGCCCCTGTCCGGGCTGACCGCGACCGCTGCCCACTACGCAGGGTGGGAATGGCTGGTCCTGCGAGCCGATGATCGGCTGCTGCTGACCACCAACGAACGGGTCAGCGCGGTCGAGCTGCCCGCCGCGATCGGCGCCGAGGTACAGCACTACCTCACGGTGCGGATGCTCGCCGGACCGGTGGTCGCCCTGCCCGGCGTACCGCGCCGTTGGCTGTTGCTCACCGAGTCCGCGGACGAGTCCGCCCCGGTCAACCTCGTCCGGCTGCGTGCCCGTGGCGCGCTGACGCACCGCTGCGGGACCTTGGTACCGCTGCCGCCGAGCCGCCTGGAATCCGGCGTCGTGACCTGGCAGGTGCCTCCGTCGCTGGACGGCCCGTCGTTGCCGCCGTTCACCGCCGTGGTCGCAGCAGTCCGCGCGGTGACCGAAACGGTGGGACTGGCGTGACCGCCGCGCATCGCCGCGCATGAGCGGATGGGCGAGCCGATGTGCGTCTGCGGTTGGCAACTCGTCGCCGTGACGGTGCTGCTCCAACTCTTGATCCTCGGATACGGCGAGATCGAGGGTCGCCGCCGCAGCGCGGCCGACCTGCGGGCGTTCCGGCACCGGCAGGTGGACGGCACACCCGCCAAGCACAGCCCCACGGCGCGACACCGCACGGGCGAACCCGTGAAGTCCCTGCGTGCCCGCCACGACGCCGAGACGCTGCCCTACTACCCGTCGTCGTCCCGCAAGACCACCTGACCGCTCCGGCGGCGCAGGCGCGGCCCCTCCCGCACCTGGCCCCTGCGCTGCCGGAGCACCCCACGCGGCACGTCGCCAGCCCGTACCCCGACCGGGCTCGACGTGCCGCACCCGGCACCCGGCGTGATCCCCCGCGCGCCGGGTGCCGGTCTCCCGATCCCACCGCAACCACGGAAGGGCCACCTCCGATGTTCCCCACCGGCATCCCTGTCCACGTCGAGAAGGACAAGACGGCGCGCGTGAAGATCCACGATCCCTGCGGGCTGACCTGCGACTTCTGTCACAACGAAGGCACCCCGGTCGTGGTGGACAACCGCCGCCGGCCGCTCGGCGACTTCACCACCGCCGGCCCCAGTGGGCGCGTGTCGATCTACGCCGCCACCAACGGCGCGGCATTCCTGCCCGCCGCAGTCCCCGACAACGAGCAGTTCGGCGAGGCGCTGACCGTGTTGGGCGACGCCCTGGACCTCAGCGAGGTGCATCTGACCGGTGGTGAACCGACGTTGCATCCCGCCGTGGCGCGGCTGACGAAGATCGCGGTGGACGCCGGGTTCCAGGTCGGGATGACCTCCAACGGTGAGCGCGGTGACCGGGTACTCGCCGACTGCGCCGCCGCTGGGCTGGACCGGGTGAACTTCTCCGTCTTCGGCACCACGGCCGCCGAACTCGCCGAGGTCCAGCACGCCCGCTACCGCGACCCCGACCGCGCACAGCGCAAGATCGACGCCCTGAAACGCTCCATCGCCGAATGTGAGGCGCACGGGATCAAGGCCGGCGCCAACATCGTGGTGCTCGACCACAGCCACGCCCCGCGCGTGCACCGCCTGCTGGACGAATACTCCCCGTACCTGTCGGTGCGGCTGCTCAACTCGCTGGACCACGGCCCGGTCTCGATCGAAGCCATCGAACGCATCCTCGCCGAGCGTGGCGCGGTCGCCGAGGCCCACTACATCACCGCTGGTGTGTCCGGCGCACGCACCGCCTACCGGCTGCCGGACGGACGGCGGGTGTTCTTCAAGCAGATCCGGCCCGTGCGGCTGCCCGACACGTGCGCCGGGTGCCGGTTCAACAACGACACCGACTGCCAGGAAGGCTTCTACGGCGTGCGGCTCTACTACGACCGCACCGGCCGCTACCAGGTCGGCGTGTGCATCCAGCGCATGGACCTGTGCATGCCGCTGGACGAGTTCGTGACCAGCCCGAAGCGCGCCGAGATCCTCGCCCTGCGCGAAGCCGAGTACCAGCGGCTCACCACCCGCCTCGCCGGATAACGTCCACCACTGATCACCATCGGAAGGAGCCCGCAGTGCCCATCGAGCACGAAGCCAAGATCCTCGACATCGACCCCGACGCCATGGAACAGCTGATCCTGGACAAGGGCGGCCAGAAGCTCGGCGAGCGGTTCATGCGCCGCTACGTCTACGACATCACCCCTGGCGACCAGTCCAAGTGGATCAGGCTCCGCGACACCGGCGACGAGACCACGCTGACCGTCAAGCAGATCACCAGCGACGCCATCGACGGCACCCACGAGATCGAAGTGGGCGTCGACGACTTCGCCGCCACCAACGCACTGCTGAACGTGCTCGGCTTCACCGCGAAGTCCTACCAGGAGACCAAGCGCACCAGCTTCATCCTCGACGGCGCACAGGTCGAGATCGACACCTGGCCCCAGATCCCCCCGTACTTGGAGATCGAAGCCGGGTCCAAGGACGAGGTGGTCAGGGTCGCCGGACTGCTCGGCCACACCGAAGCCGACCTGACCGGCGAAAACACCATCACGATCTACGCCCGCTACGGCATCGACCTGAACACAATCCCCGAACTGCGCTTCTGACCATCGCCACCCGTCCACCGCGTCCGCACGCCCGCGCACTGCCGATCGGCCCTGCGGGCGTGCGGCCCCCGCACGCCCACCAGGAGCCCGCCAACCGTGAGCGCCATGCCCGCGCAAGCAGCCCAAGAGCTGGGCCGACGCCTCCACACCGCAGGCTTCCGCCCGCTGCCCGACGTCGATGACGACGGCGGGTTGATCGGCACCCGGCTCTGGCGCGTCCGAGCCGGATACGTCGAATACCTCGCGCTGCGCCCCAGCGGACTCGCGCACGCCGTCCGCGCCGAGGCCCGGTTCGACTATCGCCGCCCCGCCGAACACGGCGCGGTGGTCGAACACCGGTTCGGCCACGCCACCAACGCCCTGAACTGGCTACTGAACAGCGCCGACACCACAGGTGGGCGACTGCCCCGACCCTACGCCCCGCCCGCCAGATCGTGGCCGCCGAGCGAGCCCGACCCCGACGAGATCAACTGAGAAACGAGCCGCCAGCCATTCACCCGGCAACTCACTGGGCAACTCATCGACCATTTCCTAGGCAACCCAGAGCTGCCGGGGTACACATCTGGCGTTAGTAGCGGTTGACCTGCGGTTTCAGTCGTGCGGTCGTGCTACGCGGGTGCCCGATTGGCCTTATATGGCCACCCGTGGTGCGGCGTACACACATCCACACAACGACCGGAACACGCCGGGCGGCTACGGCAACATCGACTGTTGACGGCTGCCGAGGACGGATGCTAGCCTAATTGGCTGATCCGCTGTCGGCTCGGGTCTGCGCAGGCAGATGGTCGAGGCCTCGCCGAGGATCGGCAGAACGTGTCCCGCACCGTGACGCGCCTTGGTGTCGTCGGCGTCGTTGTGACGCCGAGCCAAGTGTTTACCGCGTCCACCGTGATCGTGCGGGCCGGTCGGTGTTGTCGGTGTCTCCCCTCGGTGGTGGTGATCATGGTGCGCGAGCGTGGCGCGGGTTCCGCGCCCGGCCGAGACGGCTGGTTGGTGGGTGCACGTGGGGGTTCACATGGGGATTCCGTTGGGGATTCCGTTGGGGAGTCCTCTCAGAGTTGCCGACCCGACCTGCCGGGTTCCGGCCGTGTTGTTGCAGGTCAGCGCGTCGTAGTAGGCGCGGCTACGGTGCCAGACTCGATGGACAACTGTCCTCATGACACATCCTCGGGGCTGCGGCGGCGCGTGACGGCGGCGGCCGTGGCCGCTGCGGGCGGCCGTCTGACCGACCGGGATCGCCGCATCCTGGCCCTGCTGGACGAACACTTCACCTTCACCACCTCACAGCTCGCCCTGCTCGCCGGGTTCGGCTCGGTGATCACCGCACAGCATCGGCTGGCCGCGCTGCACGCGCGGGGCGTGCTGCACCGCGACCGCCCGTTCCACCAGCAACCTGTCCCACCCGGGCGTGGCTCCCACGAACCTTCTCGGCGCCCGGCCCGACCTCGGTCGCGACCGCCCCACCCCGCGCGCCCGTCTCATCCGCGCCCTGTCCGCCTGTACGGCCCGAGCGGCGTCGGGCACTTCGCCGGCCCACCGGCCGAGCAGAAGCTCTACTCCCGACTGCGCGACGCCGAGGACGCGCGTCGACTGTGGACGGTCACCGAGGAGCTCACCGGCGTGCGCTTCCCCGCCACCGAGACCACGGCGTCAGCCTGAGACCGGCCCGCCGAGGGCGGCTTCGAACCCGGCCGCCGCACGCAGCAACACGTCCTCCCGCCACGGGGCCGCCGCCAGGTGCAGCCCCACCGGCATCCCGGACTCCGGATGTCGTCCACACGGGACGCTCATCGACGGGCCGCCGTACATCGCCCACACGTAGGTGAACCGGGCGAGGTCGCGAGTGGACGCCGCCAGGTCGACGGCGTCCGCGCGGGGCACGTCGACCGGGATGGTCGGGCACACGACGACGTCGACGCGGCTGAACACCTCGCTCGCGCGCGCCTGGAAATCCCGCCGCCAGCGGCGGGCGCGCTGGGTGACGTCCTCCGGCGTGCCGGCGCCGATCCGCAGCCGGCGCAACACGTCCGCGTCGATCGAGCACGGATCGGCCCGCATGCGCTCCGCGTGCACGCCCGCCGCCTCCGGGTACATGATCTCGAGCATCCGCTCCTGCGCCGACTCCGCACCCGCGACCGTGACCGGCGTCGCCGTGGCACCGTGCCGGGCCATCAGCTCCGTCGCGGTCGCGACCACCCGCCGCACACCCGGTTCGACGCCGTCCGCGAGGAATCCCCCGGCGACCCCCACCCGCAGGCCGTCGAGCCCGGCGCCGAGCAGCGCGTCGACCGGTGTCCGCTCACCGGGCACCGCGGTGGGGTCGTCGGGATCAAACCGGTCCAGCGCGGCAAGGACCCGCGCGACCGTCCGGACGTCGCCCGCGATCGGCGTGACCGTGTCGAACGACGGGCTCACCGGAAACACCCCGCGGTTGGACACCCGCCCCACTGTCGGGCGCAACCCGACGACCCCGTTGACCGAGGCGGGGATCCGGCCCGATCCGCCGGTGTCCGTGCCGAGCGCGGCCTCGACCAGCTCCGCCGCCACCGCGACCCCCGAACCGCTGCTGGACCCGCCCGCGATCCGGTGCCCGTCCCGCGCGTTGCGGCAGTCGCCGAACACCGCGTTGCGTCCGGTGGCGCCCATGGCGAACTCCGCCATGTTGTTCTTGCCCAACACGACGGCACCGGCGTCGTCGAGCAGCCGGGTGACCGTGGCGTCCCGCGCGGCCGGGACGCCACCGTGGTGCGCCGAGCCCGCGGTGCTGCGGACACCGGCCACGTCGATGTTGTCCTTGAGCGACACGGTCAGACCGTGCAGGCTCCCCCGCCGCGCGGGTGGCGTCGCGTCCCGTTCGTCGGCCTGCCACCGCGCGCGGTCGGCGAGCACCGCGATGAACGCGCGCAGATCCCGATCGCGTTCCCGCGTGCGCGCCAGGTACCGCTCGACTCGTTCCCGGACCGGACCCACCTGGTCTCCTTTCCCTGCCGAAAAACCGGGTCCGCCGGGACGCCGGGGTACCGGCCGCCCCGGCGGACCCGCGATCACGCCGCCTGCCGCGACGCGCGCGCCCTGGCGGTCGCGTCCTCGTCCACGGTCATCGTCGATTCGTCGATCACCACGCCGTAGTGGCGCTCGGCATCGGCGACGGTGACGAAGTCGTCGAGCACGTCCTCCAGCACGAGCGCGGGTTCCCGCAGCAGCGGATCGCCGTACCCGCCACCGGAGGGCATCCGGATCTCCAGCGTGTCGCCTGCCGCGCAACGCTCCTGCGTGACCTTCGAGTACAGCGTTTCCTCCCGCTCGGTACCCACGTTGCGGGTGAACGCACCGGGCAGACCGTCGTGTCCGCCCGCGAGCCCCTTCGGCGGGTCGTTGCGGTTGTCCGCCTCGGACCCGATGAAGGTGTCGGTGAGCATCCGCCACGTGCGGACGCTGCCGATACCACCCCGGTACTGGCCGGGTGCGGGCGGTTCGTCGCGCAGTTCGTAGCGTTCGGCGATCATCGAGCGGTTGAGCTCGAGCTCCTCGATCGGGTTGTTGCGGGTGTTGGCCATCAGGGTGTCGACGCAGTCCAGGCCGTCCTTGCCGTTGCGCGCCCCGTAGGAACCCTCGTTGATCTCGATGTACACCCAGTACGACTGGCCGTCCTCGGCGAGACCCGAGTAGGCGATGGCGCACAGCGCGGCCGAGGACCCCGCCACCGCACGGTCGGGCAGAACATCGGCCAGCGCGATGTTGATCGAGTCGAACATCCGGTTGATCTGCGAGAACCGCGCGAAGCACGACGCCGGGAAATCCGGGTTGAACAGCGTGCCTTCCGGGGCGTAGGCCTTGGCGGGGCGGAAGCAGCCGTCGTTCTGCGGCACGTACTCCTCGGTCAGCGCCTCGTCGAGCAGCAACGTGCGCACCGCGGAGGCCACCGTGGGCAGCACCGAACCCTCGAACGGCACGTTGAACGCCGTCGGCACCTGCCCGTGCGAGCCGGTGAGGTCGACGACGACGTCGTCGCCGGTCACCTTGACCTTCACCGCGACCGCCAGCGGGACCTCGCGGTTCTTGCCGTCGTCGTCCAGGTAGGACAGCGGCGCCTCGTACTCGCCGTCCGGGATCTCGCGCACCCGGCGGCGCAACATCTCCTCGGAGTAGTCCATCCACTTCTCGGCGGCCGACATCACCACGTCGACGCCGTAGCGCTCCAGCAGCTCGACGAACCGCCGCTCGCCCAGCCGCGCGCACGCGATCAGCGCCTCGAGGTCTCCCGCGTTCTGCTCGGGGGTGCGCACGTTGTCCAGGATGTGCTGGATCAGCGCGTCGTTGCGCACGCCGGCGTCGTAGATCTTCGCCGCGTCCATCAGCTTGCCCTCGGCCCAGACGTCCACGACGTCCATGCACAGACCGGGGAAGTTGCCGCCGATGTCGGACACGTGGCCGGTGCAGCCCGCGAACCCGACGTGGCGCCCGCCGAAGAAGATCGGGATCACGATGCCGTAATCCGGGGAGTGGGCGGCACCGTGGTAGGGGTGGTTGTGCAGGATGACGTCGCCCGGCTGGTAGGTGCCGGACAGCCTGCGGTCGATGCCACGGATGTAGGCCGGGATGGATCCGCAGTGCATCGGCGTCGAGTCCGATTCGCACAACTCACGGCCGTTGACGTCGAAGATGCCCGCACCGAGGTCCTCGGACTCCCGGATCAGGCTGGAGTACGCCATCCGGTAGAGGATCTGCGCCATCTCCTTGGCGATGGAGTCGAGCGCACCGCCGATCACCCGCAGCGTGATGGGGTCGACGTCGACGCGGACGAAGTCGTCCGGGGCGACGCCCGCGAGGGTCTCGCCCGCCGGGTTCAATGCCGTCACCGCTGACCTCCCTGGCTGTTGTCACTGGTCTCGATGATGATGTGGCCGACGCGGTCGACGGTCGCGCGCTGCCCCGGCCCGATGATGGTGGTCGAGTCGAACTGCTCGACGATCGCGGGACCGTCGATCACGTTGCCCGCCTTCAGGCGGTCCCGGTCGTAGACGTTCGTGGTGAACTCCGCGGGCTGGTTGCCCTCATCCCAGAACAACGTCTGCGTCGTCGCCTTCAGCGCGCCCGACGGGTCCGGCCCGCCCGCTTCGACCTCGGCGAGCGGCACGTGCCCCACCTTGCCGACCGCGGCCACCCGCACGTTCACGAAGTGCACCGGCTTGTCGTCGAAGCGCTGCAGGTAGGTGCGTTCGTGCACCTGGTGGAACGACTCGGCGGCGCGCGCCACCCAGTCGGCGTCCACCGGGCCGTCGGGCGCGGGCACGCGCAGCTCGTAGCCCTGGCCGATGTAGCGGCAGTCGAGGCTGCGTTCGATGACGACGTCGTCGGGCGAGAGTCCGTCCGCGGTGACCTGCTCGACCACCTGCGCGGACAACCGGTCGATCTCGGCGGCGATCCGGTCGGTGTCCGGATCGGCGGAGGAGGTCCACACCGTCGCGGGCACCTCGACGCGGATGTCGGTGGACAGCAACCCCATCGCCGAGGCGATGCCGGGGTGCGCGGGCACGATGACGCGGGGGACGTTGAGCTGCTGCGCGATGTGCCACGCGTACAGCGGCCCCGCGCCGCCCTCGGCGACGAGCGAGAAATCGCGCGGGTCGTAGCCCTTGCGCACCGAGTGCAGGCTGATGGCTTCGGTCATCGCGTGCGCCAGGATCTGGAAGATCCCGATCGCGGCGTGCTGGACGCTGGTGCCCAGCTTGGCGGCCACGTGTTCCTCGATCGCCTTGATCGCCAGGTCGGTCTCCACCCGCATCGCGCCGGACAGGAAACTGTCCTCGCGCAGCCACCCCATGGCCACCATGGCGTCGGTGCTGGTGGGTTCGGTGCCGCCGCGCGCGTAGCAGGCCGGTCCGGGCACCGCGCCCGCGCTGCGCGGACCGACGCGGAACATCCCGCCCTCGTCGATGAAGGCGATGGAACCGCCGCCCGCGCCGATCGTGTCGACCTCCGCCATCGGCACCATCGCGTGGTAATCGCCGATGCGGGTGTCGAGCAGGTGTTTCATCCGCAGCTTGCCGTCGGCCGCCACGCCGATGTCGGCCGAGGTGCCGCCGACGTCGAGGGTGATGACGCTTTCGTACCCGGAGGCCTTGCCGATCGCGCACCCGCCGAGCAGGCCCGCCACCACCCCGCTGGTCAGCAGCGACACCGGGTGCTCCACTGCGCGGCGCGAAGTGATCAGCCCGCCCGCCGACGTCATGAGCCGCACGTCGCCGCGCACACCCGACTCGCGGGCGGTGTCGACGAGGTTGGTGACGTAGCCGGACACCTTCGGCCCGACGAACGCGTTCAGCGCCGTGGTGGAGAACCGCTCGTACTCGCGGTACTGCGGGGCGACCTCACTGGACAGCGAGATGAAGACACCGGGGTACTCCTCCTCGACGATGCGCTTGACCGCCTGCTCGTGCACCGGGTTGCGGTAGGCGTGCAGGAAGCACACCGCGATCGCCCGCACCCCGTTGGCCTTGAGCACGCGGACCTGCTCGCGCACGCCGTCCTCGTCCAGCGGCGTCAGGATCTCGCCGGCCGCGTTGATCCGCTCCCGCACCACCCGCCGGTTGCGGCGCCGCACCAGCTGCCACTTCTGCCACGGCAGGTCCTGGTACGACGAGTAGTTCAGGGGGCGCTTCTTGCGGGCGATGTGGAGGATGTCGCGGAAGCCCTCGGTGGTGATCAAGCCGACGTCGGAGCCGTTGTGCTCCAGGACGATGTTGGTCGCGACGGTCGTGCCGTGCAGGAACTGGTCGAGGGCCTCGACGGACACGCCGACGCGCTCGGCCAGCTCTCCGACGCCCGCGACGGTGGCCACGGACGGGTCCTGCGGTGTGGACGGGATCTTGTGCACCGCGATGGTGCCGTCCTCGTCCCAGTACATGAGGTCGGTGAACGTGCCACCGACATCGACTCCGATGCGTTTCATCTGGTTGGTCCTCCAAGTGACCCTGCTAGTCCATCACTGATCCGGCGTCCGGAGCGGCCAGCGCCAGCACGCGGCGCGCACGCCGCACCACCGCGGCGTCGACCATGCGCCCGGACACGACCGCCACACCGCTTCCCTTCCGCTCCGCGTCCTGCGCCGCGGCCAGCACCGCGCGCGCCCGCTCCACGTCGTCCGCACCCGGCCGCACTGCGTCGTGCGTCCACTCCACCTGGCGCGGATGGATGCACATCCGTCCGGCGAAACCCATCCGCTGCAGCGCCCGCGTCGACGCCGTGAACGCCTCCCGGTCGTCGAACGCCGCCGTGACCGGGGCGGGCGGCGGCACCAGGCCGCACCCCGCCGCGGCCGCCACCGCTCCCGAGCGCGCCCAGGCGAGCGGCTGCGGGTCGTCCTCGAAGCCGCTCACCCCGAGGTCGGCGGCCAGGTCGTACTCGCCGAGCGTGACCGTCGCCACACCCGGCACGGCGGCGATTTCGGGCAGCCGCCACAGGGCCGCGGCGGTCTCCACGAGCGGCAGCACGGGGACGCGCAACCGCCCGGCCAGCGCCGTCACCGTGACGAGGTCGGCTTTCGGGAGCACCACGCCCGCGATCCCGAGCCCGGCGATCGCGTCCAGATCGGCGTCCACGAGATCCTGCTCGTTGTTCACCCGCACCCAGACCCGGCGCGCCCGTGCCGGGTCCGCCGCGAGCCACTCCGCGACGGTCGCGCGTGCGCGCGCCTTGGCGTCGGTGGCCACCGCGTCCTCCAGATCGGCCACCGCGACGTCGGCCACGTCCACCGCCCGGGTGAGGCGGTCCGGGCGGTCGGCCGGGCAGAACAGCCAGCTGCGCGCGATCACCAGCCGACCCTGCCCTTGTCCCCGATGAGCGACCGGGCGATCACCGTCCGCATGACGTCGCTCGTGCCCTCGCCGATCGTCATCAGGATCGAATCGCGGTAGAGGCGTTCGATCTCGAACTCCGCCGAGTAGCTGTACCCGCCGTGCACCCGCATCGAGTCCTGCGCCGCCTGCAGCGCCACCTCGGAGGCGAACAACTTGGCCATCCCCGTCTGCAGGTCCGAGCGCTTGCCCCGGTCCAGCGCATCGGCCGACCAGTAGGTGAGCAGCCGCGCCGCCTGCAGCTGCGTGGCCATTTCGGCGAGGCGGATCTGGATCGCCTGGAACTCGGCGATCGGCTTGCCGAAGGCGCGCCGGTCGCGCGCGTACTGCAGTGCCTCGTCGTAGGCGCGCTGCGCGATGCCGAGGCTGCGGCCTGCGATGTTGAGCCTGCCCACCTCCAGCGCCGACAGCACCTGCTGCATTCCGCGACCCTCGACGCCGCCGAGGAGGTTCGCCGCGGGAACGCGGACGTCGTCGAAGACCACCTCGCAGGACTCGGTGCCCTTGTAGCCCAGCTTGGGGATGTCCTTGGTGACGGTGAAGCCCGGTGTGCCTGCCTCGATCAGCAGCACGCTCATCCCCTTGTGCGCGGGGGTGGCGCTGCGGTCGGTCTTGACCAGCACGGGCAACGGGTCGGCGTACCGGGCGTTGGTGATCCACATCTTCGTGCCGTTGACGACGTAGTGGTCGCCGTCGCGGGTCGCGGTGGTGCGGATGCCCTGCAGATCGGTGCCCGCGTCCGGCTCGGTCAGCGCGATCCCGGTGCGCCGGGCCCCGGTGGCGAGGTCGGGCAGGTACCGGCGCTTCTGCTCCTCGGTGCCGTGCCGCGCGAGCATCCAGCAGGACAGCGAGTGGCTGCCGAGGATGCCCGCGATGCCCATCCAGCCGCGCGCGATCTCCTCGAACATCAGGGTGAACGACACGAAGTCCGCCGCCGCTCCCCCGTACTCCTCCGGGATCATCAGGCCGAACAGACCCAGCTGTTTCATCTGGTCGACGATCTCGGTCGGGTACCGGCCGCTGTGTTCCCATTCCCGCGCGACCGGAACGATCTCGCCGTCGACGAAGTCGCGCAGCATCGACCGGAACTGTTCCTGGTCGCCGCTCAGTGTGAAGTCCACCGCGTCTACTCCCGCTCTCCGAACGCGCCGGCCCGTGCCAGCGCGTCGATCTCGCCTGCGTCCATGTCCAGGAGCTGCTCGAGCACCTCACGGGTGTGCTCACCCAGCGACGGGGCGCGCCGGTGGTCGCTGCGCGGCGCACCGGCGCGGGCGGCGGAGGCCACCTGGCGCACGGTGCCGAACCGCGGGTGCTCGGTGCTGATCAGCAGCCCGCGCGCGGCGGCGTGCTCGTCGGCCAGCGCCTCGGGCACCGAGTTGATCGGCGCGCACGGCACCCCGGCGGCTTCCAGGCAGTCCAGCCACTCCGCCGTGGTCCGCTCGGCCAGCTCCACCTCCAGCAGCCGCACGCACTCCGCGGAGTTCTCGTAGCGGGCGGCGGGAGTGGCGAACCGTTCGCTGCGCGCCCACTCCGGCGAGCCGAGCGCGTCCACGAGCCGTTCCCAGAACTTCTGCTTGGCGCAGCCGATGACGATCCAGGAGTCCTTCGTGGGGAAGTTCTGGAACGGCACCAGGCTCGGGTGGGCGGAGTGGTGCGTGCGCCGGGGCTCGAACCCCTCGTTCAGATGCCACGTCGCCAGGTAGGTCAGCATGCCGATGGCGGTGTCGTAGAGGCTGACGTCGCAGTCCATGCCGACGCCGTCCCGCCGCGCGGCGTGGATGCCCGCCAGCAGCGACGTCGCGGCCACGATGCCGCCGGAGTAGTCCACCATGGACAGACCGGACTTGGTGGGCGGCCCGTCCGGCTCGCCGGTCACCGACATCCAGCCCGCGAGGCCCTGCAACATGTAGTCGTAGCCGGGCCGGTCCTGCCGCGGACCGGTCATGCCGTAGCCGGACAGCGAGCAGCACACGATCGCGCGGTTGAGGTGCTTGAGGTCGTCGTACCGGATGCGCATCTTCGCCGGGACGTCGCCGCGCAGGTTCGAGTACACCGCGTCGCTCACCGACACCAGCCGCTCGAACGTGCGGCGCCCGGACTCACTGGACAGGTCGAGGACGATGGAGCGCTTGTTGCGGTTGAACGCCTCGAAGAACAGCGAGTCGCCGTCCTGCGCGTAGGGCGGGGTGTGCCTGCCGACGTCGCCGCCGAAGCGCGGGTCCTCGATCTTGATGATCTCCGCGCCCAGGTCGGCGAGGTGCAGGGTGCCGAACGGGCCGGCACCGTACTGCTCCACCGCGAGCACCCGGACGTCGGAAAGGGGCAGCCGCTCAGTCATGGGTTCCCTGTTCCGCGGGCAGCGTCATCGGGCCGTTCTTCGCCTCCGGGAAGGAGTCGATCACCGTGGCGTGGGCGCGCTTGTAGATCAGCACCGTGCGGTCGAACGACACGCACTCGTCGCCGTCGGCGTTGAGCATCCGCGAGCGGACGCTGACCAGGCCCGCGTACGGCCGCGACGCCGATTCCCGCTTGTTCGTGCAGATCGACTCGGCGTACACCGTGTCGCCGACGAAGACGGGGTGCGTCAGCTGCACGTCGGTCAGCGACAGGTTCGCGATCGCGCGCTGGCTGATGTCGGTGACGCTCTGCCCGATCAGCATGGCGATCGTGAGCCCGGAGTTGACCAGGACGCGCCCGAACGGGGTCCGTCCGGCGTAGTTCGCGTCGAAGTGCGCCGGGTGGGTGTTCATCGTGAGCAACGTGAACCAGGTGTTGTCGGCCTCGCTGATCGTCCGGCCCAGGGGGTGGCGGTAGACGTCCCCGACCACGAAGTCCTCGTAGTAGCGCCCTTGCCAGCCGTCGTGCACAGCCACGCGGCGACCTCCTGTCGTGTTGCGTTGGGGGGTTCCCCGGACCGGCTCGGGTCCGGGCTTGGCGGGCAGTATGCGTGACGCAGACCGCAGCGCGCAATACCTCAGACGTTTTCCGCGTGCACCTCGCTCGTGCGGCTAGACTCCGGTGTGCTTCGGTTGCGTTCCGTTGCGCACGACGCCCGACATCGATGAACAGGACACCGCCGACATGACCGACGCCCCAGCTCCCGGCTCCGGACTCCGCGTCCGCCGCGTGCGCGCCGCCTACCGGCAGGTCGCCGACCAGCTCAGGGAGCAGATCCTGACCGGCACGCTGCCCTCGGGCACCCGGCTGCCCAGCGAGGCGGAACTCACCGGCCTGTTCGGGGTCAGCCGCAGCACCGTACGGGAGGCGCTGCGGCTGCTGGCCAGCCAGCACCTGATCGACACCACCCGCGGTGTCACCGGCGGGAGTTTCGTGTCGAACCCGGACGCCGACAGCATCGCCGACAACCTGGGTGGCACCCTCGGGCTGCTGGTGAACACCAGGTCGATGACGGTGTCAGACCTGCTCGAGGCCCGGCTGATCCTGGAACCGTCGGCGGCCCGGCTGGCCACCGAGCGGGCCGACGCCGAGGCGCTGGACATGCTGCGGGCCACCGCGGCCAGCACCTCGACGCTGGAGCCGGACCGCGGCTTCGTCGTGCACTGGGACTTCCACACCACGCTCGTGTCGGCCACCGGCAACCCGCTGCTGCAGCTGATGTGCCGCCCGATCAACGAGGTGCTGCACAGCAGGCTGGACCGGGACCGGATCAGCCGCGCGGAGTGGGAGCGGGTCGACCGCGATCACGTGGACATCTACGAAGCGGTGACCAGCGGGGACGCCGAGGCCGCCGAGCGGCTCACCCGCGAGCACCTGCACAGCCTGCGACCGCTCTACGAGCAGATGGAGGTGCGGCAGCCCGCGCCGCCGCGTCCTCCGTCGGACTGATTCCGCCAGGAAAAGTCCGATGTTTTCTTGCGGCGGTGCTCGACGGGCTGGCACACTCCTGCCCACGCCGCAGGGAAGGGAATCGCATGGGATCGTCCAGCATCGCCGAGCGCATCGGGGAGTTCGCCGCCGCAGCGACCTTCGAGGACCTGCCGCGGGCCGTGGTCGACCACGCCCGCAACCTGGCGCTGGACTCGGTGGGGGTCGCGTTCTGCGCCGCGGGAGAACCGTTCGCCGAGCGCGCCCGCCGGGCGGTGTCCCGGTTCGGGCGAGGTGATCACCCCGTGCTGGGGTCGCCGGACCGGCTGTCGGCGCGCGACGCCGCACTGCTCAACGGGATCCTGGTCCACGGGCACGACTTCGACGACACGCACATCGGCTCGATCGTGCACGTGTCCGCCTCGGCGCTGCCGGCCGCGCTCGCCGCGGCCGTCGAACATGACCGCACGACGCGCGAGCTCATGCTGGGCTACATCCTCGGTCTCGAGATCAGCGCCCGGGTCGGTCTGGCCGCGCACGGGGGTTTCCACCGCGCCGGTTTCCACCCCACCGGACTGGCCGGCGCGTTCGGCGCGGCGGTGGCGGCCGCCACGGTGTCCGGTTCGGACGCCGCCGGGATCGCGGGCGCGCAGCAGATCGTCGGTTCGATGGCGTCCGGCATCCTCGAGTTCCTGGAGGACGGTGCGTGGACCAAGCGCCTGCACCCGGGATGGGCGGCGGCATCGGCGCTCACCGCGGCCGGTTTCGCGGCCGCGGACTGGCCGGGGCCGCGCGCGGTGTACGAGGGGCGCTACGGGCTGTTCGCGACGCACCTGCCCGGGCAGGAGTGCGACACCGAGACCATCGTGGCCGATCTCGGGCAGCGGTGGGAGATGCTCGGCACCGGTGTCAAGCCGTACCCGAGCTGCCACTTCACACACAGCTTCGCCGATGCCGTGCTCGCGGTGCGCGAGCACGAAGGTCTCGAACCCGACCAGGTCACCGACATCCTGTGCCGCATCCACCCGACGGCCGCGGCCGCGGTGTGCGAGCCGCTGGAGGGCAAGCGCCGCCCGCGCGACCTGTACGACGCGAAGTTCAGCCTGCCCTACGTGGTGGGCGCGTGCCTGCAGCGCGGACGGCTGACGCTGGCGGAGTTCACCGACGAGTCCCTGACCGACACGGCGATCCACGCGATCGCCGACCGGGTGCGCATCACCGACGACCCGGACAGCCGGTTCCCGGAGGCCTATTCGGCCGAGATCGAGGTGACCCTCCGGGACGGTCGCGTGCTGACCCACCGCGAGGACGTCAACCGCGGCCACCACGAGCGGCCGCTGACCCCGTCGGACATCGAGCGGAAGTACCTGGCGAACATGCGGCAGGTCGCCGACGAGCCGACGATCGAGCGCGTCCGGGCGGCCGTGGCGGATCTGGGGTCCGACCGCGGCGCGCGCGACTTCGCCGAGGCCTGCGCCACCGCGGGCTGAGCGCCGTACCGTCCGCGCGCGTCGAGCGG
This sequence comes from Amycolatopsis dongchuanensis, assembly GCF_039542405.1. NCBI lineage: Bacteria > Bacillati > Actinomycetota > Actinomycetes > Pseudonocardiales > Pseudonocardiaceae > Amycolatopsis > Amycolatopsis dongchuanensis. The sequence continues at coordinate 2,264 of NZ_BAABIB010000085.1, read as the reverse complement.
CCGGCCTCGACGTCGACGTGGTCACCTTCGAGCTCGCGGTCACGACCTGTCCTCCCGCGCGAGCCGCTACATATTCGAGGCGTCCCTCGGCGGTCTCGGTGCCGTGATGGCCGGACTGGCGGGCCGGCGTCGGCTGGTCCGTGCGCACCCGCACGCCGACGTGTCCTGGTGGACGCCGACCACCGGCTCCTCGTCACCCACGCGCTCGATGTGGCCGGGCTGGTTCGGGCCGCCGCGCGGCCGGACACACAGGACCACTCCGGCTACCGCAGGTACGACGCCGGTGCGGTGGTCGAGCTCATCCGGATCGAGACGCTCGCCGGAGCCGGGGTTCCGCCGGCTCGGCTGCGCGCGCAGAGCCGGCAACGCGAGCGGCATCGGGCGCGCATCGCCCGCCTCGCCTCCGGGCGCGGCCTGGCGGTGCCGCCGGAGGTGGGATCGTCCGGGTCGAGCGGGACGCTGGATCCCGCCTGCCGCACATGCCCCGGCCGGGTCGCCGCGGAGTGGGCCGGGCGCTCGACGCCGCGCGAGCGGGCCCGGAGCCGGACCGGCCGGCCGCCTCGATCACGCGGATGACCGACGCACCCGAGGACGTGGAGCTCGCCCCGACGCTCGCCCGGCCGCTCGACGCCGTGGCCGCCCCGGAGCCGCGCCGGCGGCGCAGCGGCCGGACCCGCGCCGTGCGACCGGATCACGTCGTGGCAGGCACCCGCGGTACCGGGACGTGGTGTTCCGGGGCCGGGGCGCTGCTCCTGGTCGCGGTGGACGGCTGTCGTCCTGGCGCCGCGGTGCCACCGGCCGGGGCGCCGGTCAGCCGGCGGCGTGCGCGCCCGTCATCAGCGCCGCCAGGTCCACCTGAGGATGCCGGCCACCACGATGCTCATCGGCGGCATCGTCTTCTCCGTGGGCGGGCTGCTCGGCTCCCTCGGCTTCTCGGCGCTGTCCGACCGCGTCGGCAGGCGACCCGTGTTCATCGTGGCAGCCGCTTTCACCGCGCTGTACGCGTTTCCGCTCTTCTGGCTGGTGGACATCCGGTCGGCGCCGATCATCTGGCTGGCCCAGGGGCTCGGAGGTGTCGCGAACGGCACGCTGTACGGCTTGATGGGCGCGCTGACCGCGGAGATGTTCGACGCCCGGGTGCGCTACACCGGTGCCTCGATCGGGCAGCAGGTCTCGGCCGCGGCCGTCGGCGGGACGACACCGCTGATCGTGACCGGACTGGTCGCCCAGGCCGACAGCTACTGGCCGGCCCCGGCCTGGCTGGCGGCCCTGGCGGTGATCAGTCTCGTGTGCGTGTACCTGGCGCGCGAGACCGGCAAGAACCGCACCCTGGATGCCGGGGGGTCGTCTGCCTCGGCCGACGCGGCCCGGGCGGGCGATCCGGCGTGAGCACCGCCCCGCTGCCGGACGCCGTGGCCACCGCGGCCGCCGTGACGGCCGGGACGATCTCGCCGGTCGAGCTCGTCGAGGCGGTCCTCGAGCGGGTCGAGCGGATCGACCCCGTCCTGAACTCCTACACCACTCTGCTTCGCGGACGTGCACTCGCCCGGGCGCACGCGATCGGCCGGACCACGGGCACGACGCCGCGACCGTTGCCGGGACTGCCGGTCGCGGTGAAGGACAACCTGCACGTGGCCGGTGCGCCCACATCCCTGGGGGTGTACCCGCCCGCCGTGGCGGAACCGGTGCGCAGCGCGGAGGCGGTCCGCCTGCTGGAACGGGCCGGAGCCGTCGTGCTGGGCAAGACCAACCTGCACCAGCTCGCCTACGGCGCCACCGGTGACGTGTCGGCGTTCGGGCCGGTGCGCAACCCGCACGATCCGGCCAGGATGGCGGGCGGCTCGAGCGGCGGATCGGCGGCCGCGGTCGCGGCCGGGCTGTGCGCCGCGGCCTTGGGTACCGACACCGGTGGGTCGGTCCGGGTGCCCGCGGCACTGTGCGGCGTCGTCGGGCTCAAGCCGACCCGGGGCGCGGTCGGCACCGGGGGAGTGGTGCCGCTCGGGCCCACTCTCGACTGCGTCGGGCTGCTGACCCGCACCGTTCGGGACTGCGCGGCGTTGTTCGCCGTCCTGGCGGGCCGGACCACCCCACGGGACACGGCGGCGCGGGAACGGCTCGACGGCTACCGGATCGGGGTCCCGGACGCGTTCTACTTCGACGACGTGCAACCGGCGGTCGGCGCCGCGTGCCTGCGGGCATTGGACACTAAGAGCGTGTCTCACTTGGATCTTGAGGGAGGTGTGGGCAAGATCGTGGCGTGATGG
>NZ_BAABIB010000084.1:0-17531 GCF_039542405.1 Amycolatopsis dongchuanensis | reverse complement strand
CTCATCGTCATACCTCCTGCTCAGGAACCTACATAACCCCTGAGCCACAAAGTCTGACGCGCGACACCCGCGAACCGCTCCCGCAACACCGGGTCGTGCAAGTCGGGCATCTGGTAGGTGATGCGATCCGCAGCAGCCTGCTCGCCCAGGGCAGGCAGACCGTCGCGGCCCAGCGGATTCGGAGTGGTCCACGTCCCCGAGGCGTCGACCACCGCCCCGCGGTGATCAGCTCCTCGCGCCCATCGGCGTGCCGGACGTGCACCGTCAGCGGCTCGGTCTCCCGCCCGTGGTCGACCACCCGGTCCCGGCCACGGCGGGCCACCCCCACCACCTCGGCGCCGAACCGCACCCGCTCCCCCAGCACGGCCGCCAACGGGGCCAGGTAACGCGAGACCCACTCCTGCCCCGTCGGATAGCCCTCGCCCGCAGGACGCTCCCAGCCCGTGGCCTCCAACAGACGACCGGCCGCCGGGTCCACCAACTCCGACCACGGCGAGAACAAGCGCACGTGGTTCCACTGCACCACCGACGCACCCGCCTGCGCCCCACGCTCCAGCACCAGCGGCTCCAGACCACGCTCCAGCACCTCGGCGGCAGCCGCGAGCCCGATCGGCCCGGCCCCCACCACCACGACGGGCAGCTCGCTCATCCCGACCCCTTTCATCGATCCAGCTCGATAGAGCAACGATGCGAGAGACTGTATCGACGGGGATCGATTGATGCAACCATCGACGCGGATCGATACACTCGGGCCATGACCACGACTGCCGCGCCCCAGGCGCAGGTCCTGCCGGATGAGGAAGCGGCCACCTACGCCGACTGGTTCGCCTGCCTCGCCGAACCGACCCGGGTGCGGCTGCTGCATGCCGTGGCCACGGCACCTCGTGGGATCACCGTCGGTGCCCTCACCGAGCTGCTCGGGATCAGCCAGTCGACCTGCTCACACCACGTGCGCAAGCTCGCCGACATCGGCTTCGTGCACCTGCGCAAGGAGGGCACGGCCACGATCGTCACCGTGAACGCGGCCTGCTGCGCCGGTCTCCCGCAGGCCGCCGACGCCGTGATGGGCCTGCTCGCGCCGCGTCCGTGCTGCCCCGAGGACGTGCCCGCCGACGTCACCGTCCGCGCCCTGCACGACGAGGACTGGCCCGCCGTCCGCCGCATCTACGGCGAAGGCATCGCCACCGGGACCGCCACCTTCGAGACCGCCGTCCCCAGCCGCGCCACCCTCGACGCGAAATGGATCCCGGACCAGCGCTGGGTCGCCGAACTCGACGGCGAGATCGTCGGCTGGGCCGCCGCGACCCCCGTCTCCACCCGCGACTGCTACTCCGGCGTCGCCGAAACCTCGATCTACGTCGCCGACGGCCACCGCGGCCGGGGCGTGGGCAAAGCCCTCATCCGGCAGCAAGTCATCGCCCTCGACGAAGCCGGCTACTGGACAGCGCAAACCTCGATCTTCACCGAAAACCGCGCCAGCCTCGCCCTGCACCACTCCGCCGGCTACCGCACCGTCGGCATCCGCGAACGCATCGCCCAACGCGACGGCACCTGGCACGACACCGTCCTCCTCGAACGCCGCAACAACATCAACTGAAAGCGCAGGACGGGATGGGCACCTCGTTCGACCACCCCAAGGCGCGCGGCACCCTGCGAGTCCTGCAGTTGGCGCACGCCCGGTGGCAGGACGTCTTCAGCCGCCTCGACGGCATGAAGTTCGACGACCTCAACGGACGTGAGGAGGTCGCGTACCTCATCCGGGGCCCGGCTGTCGAGTTTCTGATGTGGGCGCGTGGGCTCGATGACTTCTGCCGGGGTATGCCCGAGAGAAGGAACGGCAAGCTCGTACCCACCCAACCGCCCCTGGCCGGCTACGAATCAGCACGAGTGCAGGTTGCCGGTCTCGTGGATGGCGCTCGTTACGCCACCCATCGCGAAGTGCACCAGTTGCTCGCGCTCATGGAACCCAAGGGCGCGATGAAGTTCCCAATTCTCCCGTTGGCGTTCGACCATTTCGGAGGAGTGCAGTGGCTGCACGACGCGCACCTGCCGCCCGCGAATGAGGAGCGGTCAGGTCAGCTCCCCCTCCGCCAGGCGTACGTCGACAACCTGGCCGGCCAGAAAGTTGGACCGACCCTCGACGATCTGCGTGCGTGGTTCGAAGGGCAACTTCCTTGGCGGGAAGGCAGTTCAGCTGGTGCGCCTGGTCCTCAGCGGTGATCGTTCCGAATTCAGGGTCAGGCTTGCGTTGTTGAACCCCGAGGTCCGCTGCGTCGACTTACGCTCCGACGGCATCACGGCGGTCGCCGAGGCGTGATGCCGCCGGAGCGTTCAGGAGGTCCCGGTCGGGGCGATTCTCAATCCTGATGTTTCCATTTCAGCTCTCTGAGGTCGAACAAGTAAGCCTTGATTATGGTTTGTGTTTTGGTCACCTCTCGGCCTGCTGTCGTCAACCTGTTCTGTAGTTCAAAATGCTCCTCCTCCTTCAGGTAAAATAACTCTGGGGTGTCTACCTTGAAGGTATCTGCTTCTTTTGCGATTCCCTTGATAATCTCCCTTACTGCCGCAAGCTGTTGAAGTAGACGCCGGGTGCGGATGCGCGCACGTTTGATGTCCTGCCGAGTGGGAGCGTCGGTCTGGCTTGAGCAACCCTCGGTTGGCGCTTCTGTGGCCATTGCTATTCCTCTGGTTTTGCCTGCATGGGATGATCGGGCTACGGTTTACCTCTTTCATTCAGGTCGACGGTCCTCTTGCTTTCGCGATCAGGCCCGGGATCGATAGATCGGATATCGATGCCAAGATTCCTTAGTTCCTCGGTGACGTCGCTGAGGTGTGCGTTGTTGATGTGCTCACCGAACCGCGTGTAGAAAGCAGCGTCGCCGATGCATCGCTTCAGGTCCGCTATGTATGTCTCGCCCATCTCGCATTGCTCACCGATGTCGCCTTTCTCTATTTCCTGTAGGTCGATGTTGGCCACAACCAGAGCGAGGATGACCTTGTCGAGCTTCTGGGCGAGACTTGTGGCCCGTCTGTACAGCTTCTTGTAGTATTCTGCTGTGTCGCTCATCTGTTGATCAGGATCCTTCCTGGTTATCCGTTGGCTCCAAATTTTTGCCGCGTCCTTACCTGGAATCCCTTCCCTGGGACCGGTATGATCAACCCGCGATCACGAAGTATGCGGATCGCGTGTCGCACGGTCCCGATACTGACTTCGTACTCGTAGGCCAGGCGGCACTTGGAAGGTGGTGGCCGGTTTTCAGGTAGTTCGCCGCTCTCGATCCGATCCGAAAGATGATTAGCCAACATCTTGTAGAGGTGATCATGCTTGGTGGGATCGAAGCCTTTAGCCATGATCATGGCGCCGCACCTCCTGTCGCGCTAATAGTGCGGTGTCGGCGTGACGAGTAGTAACGTGTGCTCTCGATTGATCCGTCTCGTCGCTGGATCTTCAGCGCGCTCGGCCGGTCTGCTTTCGCATAGTAGGCCCCGGCGCGGACGGCTTCCCGTTTGGTTCGGTAGTGTGACAGCAGTTTCGCGTCGTTCTTGACGTCCCAGTTGCCGTGTAATGGTGATACCCAGTACACCTTGGGTGTCGTCATGGCGAGCACACTTCGATCTGACGCTCTGCCGGCGCAGACTCGGCCGTGAGCTGGCGGTAGGTGTCCTTGAGTTTGTCTAGAACGGTATCGGTCAGCACCGCTTTGCCGCCCCAAATGTGCATCTGTACCAACGTGCCTCGCGCGGTATTCGTTCGTTGAACGAAGATCTTCGCCAATTTGCCGCGGAGATCTACGCTGTCAACCGCTATCCCTGCAGGGCTCTGGCCGCCGTGAAGATCCGGGGAATTAGGAAGGTCGCACACATACGTTCCCTTTGATTTAACCGTTGCGACGAGGCCGCGGTCCCGGAGCAATTGTGTCGCGTGCCGTGCGGTTCCCAATGAGACGCCGTACTCCGAAGCCAGATCACCTTCTGCGGGTAAAGTGGTGTTCGGCGGAAGTTCGCCAGCCAAAATTCGCGCCGCGAGATGTTCGGCAACTGCTTCGTACAGGTAGCCCGGTGCCGCGGCATCCAAAGCGGGCCTGCCGTGGCCCTCGGTTTGACCGTCACTCGTGCGCTCTCGAGGGAGTGCATGCAGTTCCTCCTGGCTCGTCGCGGTCTCGAGAAGACGCTCGTCCACGTGGTTTTGCAAGAGGGTGCACCTCCATCTGTCCTGATGACTACCGTGATGCCGATAATGTACGAGCATGCTTGATAATTATCAAGCGAAGTCCGACGTCTGATCGAGATTTTCCAGGTAATCGTGTGTATGATCGCCGTCAGCCATGTTTAAATGGCTGACGGCGATCGACACCGGGAGGACTTCGCGAGCGATGTGTGCTCAGCCGCCGCTGTCGAGCACTGTGCAAGCGTGGGAGCTCGGCGTCCGGCTGCGCGAGCATCGGATGCAACTCGGCTTGAAAGCCGCTGCCGCGGCGAAGACGGTGGGTGTGGTCGCGCCGAACTTTTCGATGATGGAGGCGGGACGACGCCGCATCTCGCAGGACAAGCTGGCGGAGCTGGCTGACCTGTACGAGCTGTCGGCTGGGGAACGAGCCGAACTCGAGGAGTTGCGCGAACAGGCGGACCAGCGTTCGTGGTGGCACGACTACCGCGACTTCTACTCCGACGAGTTCCTGCGGTTCATCGGCCTCGAAGCAGGCGCGAGCGCGATCCGTGCGTACAGCGGCGAGGTCGTCCCGGAGCTACTCCAGATCGCGGATTACGCGCGTGCGACCGTCCGGGCTGCCAGTCCTTACATCCCGGCTGTCGAAGTCGGACCGCGGGTGGAAAGCCGTCTTGTACGCCAGGGCCGCCTGAGCGGCGACGACCCGCTCCAGCTGTCTGTCCTGCTGGCTGAGGGAGCTCTTCGGCAGCAGGTCGGCGGGCCAGCGATCATGGCGCGTCAGATCGAGCACCTTCTCGACGTCGGCGCCGAGGGACGCAACGTGAAGATCCGCGTGTGGCCCTTCGCGAGGGGTGCGCATCCCTTGCTTCGCGGACCAGTCGAGATCCTCACCTTTCCCTCGGACCGTCTGCCGGACCTCGTGTGGCAGGAGACTGCGCTCACCGGCACCTTGATCGACAAGCGGCACACCGTTGAGACCGCCAAGATCAGCTTCGAAGAGGCCTACGAACAAGCGCCGGACGAGGTCGAATCCCGCGAGATCATGCGTGTGATCGGCGAGGAGATGAAGTTGCCGGGGCTCCGCCGCAGTGCGACCTGATCGCGCTGGACGAGCCGCTCGACGTCGAGACCGCCCATGAGCGCGTGAGCCCGCTGGAAACTGACCTACGCGAGACCGTCGCCGCGGACTGAAAGGCGCCACGCGCCCGCCACGACCTGCCCTCCCTGCCCTGCACGCCGCGCACGAGGCCGCAGTGGCGGCGCTGCGACGGGAAACGGTGACCGAATGTGCTCAGGCTGGCAGCTGGCCACCGCTCTCGACCGCGCCGTAACCCGCGACGACGCATGACACTCCGGTGAGTGTGCGGCAAGATGAATGGATGAACAACGACGGTGATTCGCGAACTGAGGTGCTGACCGGCCGCGAGTCGGACGGCGGAACATGGCGCGTTCTCGCGTGGCAGGAGCGCGACGACGACCTGATGACGACGCTGCATTACGAACGAGGTTCGGCCCGTAGCGCTGGCGGTTTCGGTGGACCAGCGCTTCATGGAGCGGATGCTGTCAACTACGCCTACGGAACGAGCACGAATTGTCCGCCGAATGTCGTAGCACGCACCGCCCCCGGGGTCACTAGTGTTATCGCGGTGTTGGCGAGCGGACGTGAAGTGCCGTTGTGTATATCGCCGGTTGTCGCCCGGTTCGGGCTGCGTTTCGCTGCCGCGATTCTTCCCGTGAATGATCCACTGGCTGGGATGCGGGCCGTTTCGGAGAACGGGACGGAGTGGTCTACCGAGAATCGTGTTCCTCTACCGGACACAGTCGGCGGGTCTGGCCACGGTTGGCAGTCAGGTGGTGCTTCCGCCCTGTGACGCCGTGGCCAGGCCCGCATCTGGATTACTGGACGATAATCACGCAGGGCCTACCTGAAACCAGGTCCCAGGTATTGCACAAGGCGCTCTGGTTGGGGAAGTACCCCGTCGGTCCAGTGTAGTCGTAGTAGACGCCCCAGTCAGGGGTGTCGGGACAGATGGTTGGCCCTGTCTGGTAGCCGTGAGGGCCGCCCGGGGGAGCGTAGTCGTAGTAGGCCTCGGTGCACCCTACGTTGCCGTACGCCTGGGTACCCCAGGTACTGACAACGACGCTTTCACCTTCCACGATGGCGCACACATTGCCACTGCATTGTGTGGCACTCATTGGCCGAACGTCACTGTTGGCAATTTTTCCTTGGTGCGCGTCCAGGTACTTCTGGGAGACCCAGCCGGTCACCTTCCCATTGCCGTAGTCATACTGAACTGAACCGGCCTCCACGTGCAAAACCGGCTGTTGCTTCGTGGCGGCGTCAGCGGCTCCGGTCGAGAAGAATGAGCAAACCAGTACCCCCAAACTGAAGCCGGTCAATATTCTTGCGATTTTGTGCATGGTCGTGCCTCCGCTTGCGAGCAGTGCGAAATAGTTGATTACGCATGAGTGATCAGGTGAAAGCAGGTGGGCGTCCCCGTTCGCCGCCCTGCATCCCCAGGTTGTTCGCGGCTGGATAGAGATCCACGAACCCTTCGATATTGCAAGAGTTCCATCGATTGTCGCTACGACCAACCGGGGGAAAATCCGGACAGTCTCTTTGCTGGAAGCAAACTCAGTGTGCTTCCTCGAATCCCCTGCACCCGGGAAGCGATCCTTCCGCGGAGTCGGACCGGGCGACATCCACGCCGCGGCACCGTGGGTACGCTCGCCACTGTGGATACAAAAGATCATCAGGTCAAGCACGTCGTGCAGGGTGTGGCCCTGGGAGTGCTCGCGCAGGACGTCGACGGGGTGACGAGCGGGAAATCCGACGTCGAGTTCGCCTTCAACCGCGCATGGCGACTGTGGGACCGGACCACAGAGTTTCCCGCGATCACCGGAATCGCGGCGGGCAACCTGTTCTGGCTCGGGGTGCGGCGATCGGCAAACCGGAAAGGCGTCTACGCCGCCTGGGACACGAGCGGCCCGTGGCTCACGCCTTACAGGGTGATCGAAGGCTGGGACATCGACGACTGCCTGGACGAGCTCGCGGACGACCGCGCGTCCGCTTCCGACTGGATCGACTTCGGGCGGCTCTACGTCGCGGAGTTCAAGCCCGAGCACCTGCTGCACAAAGCCGAGTAAGGCGGCACGCGGGCGATCAGCGTGTCCGCGAGCTGAAAGTCCTGATCGCTCCTCCGTCGGCCAAGGTTCCTCATGACCCGCGGGAGTTCGGCCTGTGCGATGCCGTCGAGGCCGGTGGCGTGGGAGCCGGAACGGACGATGATGCCGAAGACCAGTACCAGCCGCTGCGCGAAAGCCCGTGCCCTCGCCCTCGGGCAGGGGGATTAGCTACGCCGAAGCAGACGCGAAGCTGACCACCTCGTCTCCGGCCCTCGTGCCTGAGGACAACATGGCGGCGGCGCAGCGCCAGCATCACTCCCGGATCGTGGACCGCGAGAATCGCGGCTGGCTCGCCGGCGGCGACGGTAAGCGCGAGGGCGCCGGCTCCACCGTGTCGCTCGCCCGGCCGTTGACCGATGAGGCGCTGGAGTAGCTGGGGTGCAGTGGAACAGGTCCATGTCGAGGCCCGCGACCAGATCGTCGAGGTGCTGCGCCGCTGGACCTCCAGCACCGACCGCGACACCGAAGTCCCGAGACGCTGGACGGGCTGGTCCTGGCGTAAGTGGACGTGTTGCACGGACCGTCGAAGGTGTGCGATCGAGTACGCACGTTAAGGGCGACGCCCCGCTCGAAGCCTCGTTGTCGGCGCCAATGTGCCGATATGGCCATTACCGCGCTCGGATCCATCGAGCCGCGGGCGAGGACGATCTGGTTGGGCTGGTCCGACAGCACACCATGCTGAGGCCGCTCGGTGCTGGGCAGGTGCCCGTTCTACCGGTCGCAGGCATTTTGCGTCCGGCCGGCACACGGCACCTATCGCTGCTCGCGCTGCGGTGACGCTGGCGACGCGACGAGGTTCCGTCGCCGGATCAGCGCGACGGGTTGACATCAAGGAGCACCGGCCAGTGCGACGATCACTCCGGCGACGAGATAGGGCGCAAGTGGAAGCACCACTCCCTGAGATCCGCGAGCGCGCACTACCGCGGCGCCTACTGCGGCGAGCGCCCAGCCGGTGATGGTGCCGACCAGCAGGGTGGGCCATCCGTGCCACGCGAGCACGAATCCGAGCTGGCCGGCGAGCTTCACGTCTCCGCCGCCGATGTCGTCGCCTGCCAGAAGGTAGAGGGCAACGAAGAAGGCGGTCAGCGCTGCGGCTCCGGTGACCGCTCACAGAGGAGAAACGAAGTCGCGGCTTGCGCTTCCGGCGGCCGCTGCCGCGGCGAGCAGTAGGCCGTAGCCGATACCGAGGAGCCAGTTGGGCAGTCGGCGCGTCTTCGCGTCGAGGACCGTCAGTGGTACGGCAGTCGCGAGGAACGAGCTGGGTACGCAGAGCGTCGGACTGAGTCCACAACGGACTGTCAATAGCGCGATGGTGGCGGAGACAAGGCTGACGACCAGAAGCACGTGCCCCGCCTTGATGGCGCGCTCGCGATGGCGAACTGCAGCCATGACGGCCAGAGTGGCAACCGCGCCTGCTGTCACCCAGAACAGAACGAATGTGCCTGTATTCGTTGCTTCCTCCAGCGTGATTCCACAGAGTGACTATGAAGTCATCTCGATCTACGAAAGCTCGGCCGAACGAGTGATTTACGCGGATTCGTCCCGGTTTTTCCTTGAAATGCTCGTGGTCCGGTTGAGGTGACCACGGGGGTGAGAGGTACACGTTATAGACCGCGTCGGGGCGCGGCACAAGACGGGGAGGGACAGGAACGTGAAGGCAGACGGACGGCGAGCAGTCTTCTTTCGAAGAACCTGCGTACTCGTCCTATTCGGAGTGGCTGTCACTTCGTGTACTGGCAACGGGTCAACACCGCCGCCTTCAACCGCTACCACCGTCTCCGCAGCTGCTCCGCCACCGACGACGATCTCACCCGCGCAGGAGGCGGTCCAACAGGCGAGCGCAAGCTATGTGCAGATGTGGCAAGCGATGGCGCGCGCCGGAGAGACATCGGACTGGCAGGCGCCGGAACTGGCCCGTTACGCCACCGGAAACGCCTTGACCACAATCACTCGCAGTCTCTACGCCGACCATTTCAACCACGTCGTGAGCAAGGGAGCTCCGCGGAACAACCCGGCTGTGACGGCCGTGGATCCGCCGGACGCGCCGACGACGATCCGCCTCAGCGACTGCGGTGACTCCACGAACTGGTTGCAGTACAAGGAAGGCACGAACGAACTCGTCGACAACTCGCCAGGCGGCCACAGGCGCATCTACGCGGAGGTCAAGAAGCAGGCCGACGCCACTTGGAAGGTCGAGCAGTTCGCGGTAGAGGGGCTCGGCTCATGTTGACGAAGCTTCTGACCATCGCGAGCCTGGCCTCCGCTGTCGTTCTGACCGCTGCTGGCGCGGCTTACGCCGCAGATCCATGGGGGAACGTCGATTGCGGACAGACCTCGTACACCGGTTGTCAACTCGGTGCCGGCGAAGGGGGATCCTCTGGGCCGGAGCGGCCCGCCCGCCCGAATCACTCGGGGACACAAGGAAACCACGGTAACGACGCGGAGAGCCCGCAGCCCGGCGACCGGATAACCGACGCCCCGAAGGATGCGGCGGACTGCAGCTACGTACGGAGTGACTACCAGCCTCCCGCGTCGGGCACCACCAACGTGTCCCACCGGCCGAATCCGGGTTCTGGCGGCACAACCCTTGTCGCATACCGCCCTGCTGCAGCGCAGTTCATTCAGCAGGGAGGCCAGCCAGGAGGAGCGTGGTACGTGTGGAGGTGCTCCGGCCCGGGAACCGCCGACGCGCTGTATCGGCTGCCGGTCTGGATTCCGGACGGGCAGGCGCCCGGTGCTCCTGCCCTCCCATCGCCTCAAGAGCTGGCGCAACAGGCGTACAACCAGCTTCGACTCCCGTCTCCGGGGATACGGGCGAATCCCGTGGGGGACCAATTGGTCAATCTGCCGACCTGGCTGTGGATCGACGGGAGCACTTTCGGTCCGCAATCGGCAACGGCGTCGGTTCCCGGAGTCTCGGTGACGGCCACCGCGACTCCGCAGACTGTGACGTGGAATCTCGGCGACGGGACCAGCGTGACCTGTCGTGGTGCGGGCACCCCGTTCCCCAGCGGCGGCGATCCAGTGGCGTCGTCCCCGGACTGCGGCCACACCTACAAACGATCGTCCTTGGGGAGACCGGGCAACGCTTTCCCCGTTTCTGCCACAGTTCATTGGAGCGTGACCTGGAGCGGTGCCGGACAGGGTGGCACGTTCCCCGGGCTCACCACGGCAGGAACGAGCTCTTTCGTCGTGCTGGAATCACAAGCACTGAACAGGAACTAGAGGTGCGCAGATGTCGGCACCGTTTTCCACGCAAAGCCCAGCGCAGGATCCTCTGTCGTCCAGTCGACTGTGGGTTCGCGGCAAGGCCGCCTCGCCATCGCGACTGACCGGAGTCCGGCGCAGACGAGTGCCGTACCTGGTGCTCGGCGCGCTGCTCGTGGTCCTTTGTGCCGGCGGTGCGGTGATCACGGTGTTGGAAGGCGGTCACCGGCAGTCCGTACTGGCCCTTGTGCACGACGTTGCGGTCGGCGACCTGCTCCACGCACAGGACGTTCGCCAGGTCTCCGTGAGCGTCGACGCGGACATGGATGTCGTCCCGGCGGATCGGGAGGCGGCTGTGCTCGGGCAGCCGCTCGCTTATTCCCTGCCTGCAGGAACGTTGTTGTCTTCCAAGGCTTTCGGTGCCGCTCAGCTTCCCGAGCCGGGTCAGGCACTGGTCGCGGTGTTCGTCAAGCCGGGGCAGTACCCGCCCCAGCTGAACAGCGGTGCTCCTGTGTCGGTGATCTTGTCCGCTGGGACGAACGGATCTGGCCAGCCGTCCTCCGGCGGCCCGTGGCCCGCCACCGTCGTGACCGTGGAACCTTCGACCAGCGATCAGGCGAGCGTCGTCGCGCTGCAGATGCCGGTCGCCTCGGCTCTCCAGGTGGCCGCGCTGCCGGCCGGGGAGGTCTCCCTGGTCGCCTTGCCCATCGGAGGCCGCTGATGCTGATCACCGTGTGCTCCGCGAAGGCATCGCCAGGCGTCACGGTTACCGCGCTGGCATTGGCGGCACGCTGGCCAACGGCGGAAGCCGTGATGGTCGAGGCCGATCCGTCGGGCGGGGACCTCGTCGCCCGCTTCAGGCTCAGCGCGCACCCAGGTCTGGTGTCCCTCGCGGCCGCGGCACGACACGATCCGGCTCCAGGCCTGCTTCTCACACATAGCCAGCAACTTCCCGGGGGTCTGCGTGTCGTGCCGGGTCCGGTCACGGCCGAGCAAGCACGAGGGGCACTGGATGTGCTCGCGTCACGCGGGATCGCCGCGCTCCAGCCAGCGGCGCGTGATCCGAACCTGAACGTGGTGGTCGATGTGGGTCGGCTGGACCGGACCTCGCCGGCGCTGCCCCTGGTCCGGAGTGCGAATGCGGTGCTGATGCTGGCGAGGCCAAGGGCGGATGAGCTGTCCCATCTGATGGGTTTGTTGCCGATGGTGCCGGTCTGGACCGCCGCACCTGCCCTCGTGCTGATCGGCTCCGGCTACCCCAGGGCCGAGATCGAAAGGGAGCTGCGCATACCCGTACTGGGCGTGCTGCCGGACGATCCTCGCGGTGCCCGGACGATGTGCGGCTCCGCACCGGGGCCGGGCCCGGATCGCTCACGGTTGGGACGGGCCGTTGCCGCGTTGGCCGGAGTTCTGCACCGCGAGGTCGAGGCGCGAATGGCGCAGGCGAACGGTCAGAAAGGTGCCTGGCCGGTGCCCAGCTCCGTCCTGAGTTCGAACGGAGGCGGCCCGCGATGACGGCCGTCTCCGCCCTGAAGGACGAGCATCCTGCTGCTGCCGCCTTGCGCGAGCAGGTACGCCGCGCGGTCTCAGCTGGGCTGACGCAGCGAATCCGCGACGACGAGACAGCGAACCGGCCTCCGATGGACTACCGCGGGCGCCGTGCGCTGGCGGAACGGCTGGCAGCGGATGCCGCGAACGCCTACGCCGCCTATCAGCTTGCGCATCCCGGTGGGCCTGGCCTCTTGTCGGATGAGGATGAGGCCAAGCTCCTCACGGCGGTGCTGGATGACATGTTCGGCTTCGGGGGACTGGAGCCGTTGCTCGCCGACGAACGTATCGAGAACATCAACGTCAACGGCTGCGACAACGTCTTCGTCCGGTACTCGGACGGGGAACGCGTCCGAGTCGGGCCGGTCGCCGCGTCCGATTCCGAACTGGTCGATCTCGTCCGTTCGATCGCGGCGAGGGCGAGCGTCGAGGAACGCCGGTTCGACCGCGGTTCTCCCGCCGTGAGCGTGCAGTTGCCGGACGGTTCCCGCCTCTTCGCGGTGATGGCTGTCACCGGGCGGCCGTCCATCTCGATCCGCCGTCACCGCCACCGCACGATCACCCTGGCCCGGCTCCGTGAGCTCGGCACGATCGACGCGGCCTTGGAATCCCTGCTCGGCGCGGTGGTGCGTGCACGGTTGAACGTCCTCATCTGTGGCGGAACGTCGATCGGCAAGACGACCATGTTGCGCGCCCTGGCCTCGGAGATCCCGCCCCACGAACGGTTGGTGACCATCGAGGACGTTCTCGAACTCGGGCTCGACCAGGATCCCGCGCATCCGGATGTGGTCGCGATGCAGAGCCGGCAACCCAACATCGAGGGCAGAGGCGGCATCAGCCAGGCGGAACTCGTGCGGTGGGCACTCAGGATGTCTCCCGACCGGGTCATCGTCGGAGAGGTCCGCGGTCCCGAGGTCGTGCCCATGTGCCTGGCGATGTCCCAGGGCAACGACGGCAGCATGGGTACCTTGCACGCCTCCGACACGCGGGTCGCGTTCCACCGCCTCGCGTCGTATGCGGCGCAGAGTGCCGAGAAGCTCTCCGTCGAGGCGACGAACCGGTTGGTCGCGTCGTCGGTCCACCTGGTGCTGCACCTTGCCGAAGCACGCGATGACCGCACACGGGTGGTCTCGTCGATCCGCGAGGTCGTCGACGCGGACGGCCAAGCGGTGATCACCAACGAGATCTTCCGCCCCGGCCTCGATGGCAGGGCCGTGCCGGGCGTGCCGCTGCGGACGGCCACCACCGAGCGACTGATCGAAGCCGGATTCGAACCGCGGTTCCTCGAACGCGCCGACGGGTGGTGGCGAGCATGACCGTCACGAGCCTCACGGCCGGTGCCTGCGGCGCAGGTTTCGCGCTCGGCCTGATTCTGATCGCGGCTGGGCTGCGCCGACGCGAGGTGTCGGCAGCCCCCGCGCCGAGTAGGCAGTGGGCACGATTCCGCGCGATGGTCTCGTCGCGACGAGCCGCCGTCGCACTGGTTGCCGGCATCGGGGCCGCGTGGCTCACGGGGTGGCTGGTGGGCGGAGTCCTGGTCGCCGTCGCGGTCCTGTCGCTGCCGCGCTTGCTCGGCCGCGACGTCGAACACGCGCATCAGGCCGCTCGCATAGAAGGCATCGCCGGCTGGGCCGAGATGCTCAGAGACACCTTGACCGCGGCCGCGGGCCTGGAACAAGCCATCGTGGCCACGGCCTCCACAGCCCCGGAGGCAGTACGACCGATCGTGCGTGAAGTGGCGCTCCGCATCGAGCGCGGCGACCACCTCACTCCGGCGCTGCGCGACCTCGCGGACGACCTCCACGATCCGACCGCGGACCTGGTGGTGGCCGCGTTGGTCCTGGCCAGCGAGCAGCAGACCCGGCAGCTCGCGGACCTGCTCAGCGAGCTCGCCGCCGAAGCCCGTGAACAGGTGACCACCCGTCTCCGGATCGAAGCAGACCGGGCCCGGACCCGTGCTGGTGTCCGGGTGATAGTCGGTACGACCCTCACGTTCGCCCTCGGGCTGGTGATCTTCAACCGGGGCTACCTCCAGCCGTTCGATGACGCCGTAGGTCAGCTGGTCCTGCTGTTGGTCGGTGGGCTCTTCGGATTCGGGTTCTGGTGGCTCCGTCGCATCGCCGAACACGAAGTGCCCGAACGCTTCCTGACCCAGTTCGTACACGACCGGGAGGCGCTGACATGATCCTCGCCGCGCTTCTGCTCGGGGTAGGGATGGGCGCGGGCCTCTGGGCGTTGGTGCTCTACGCGCGGCCCCCGCTCCCTCCGCTGTCCCACCTCCGCGCGGTTCTCGAGCCACCGTCAGCTCCCGAACCGGTTCTGCCTGTGCAGGACCAGCGCGGATGGGCCGCACGGTGGGGACGGCCGGCGGCCAAGGGCCTGCGTGCACTCGGCCTGCCGACCCCGCGCACCATCCGGGATCTCCAGGTGATCGGGCGCCCGATCGACGTGCTACTCGCCGAAAAAGCCACCCTCTGCGTCGTCGGGCTCTTGCTGCCGACCGCCGTGCAAGCCGTGCTCCTTGTCGCGGGACTCGCGTTGCCTTGGCAGCTCCCGCTGGCCGCCGGAGCGCTCTGTGCGGTCGGCGGGTTCTGGTGGCCGGATGCGGACGTACGGCATCAGGCCGCCCGGAAGCGGGCCGCGTTCCGGCATGCCCTGGCTGCCTACCTCGATCTCGTTCGCGTCTCGCTCGCGGGTGGCGCCGGGGTCGACGCCGCTCTCAACCACTCCGTGGCCATCGGGCAGGGCTGGGCCTTCGGCCACATCCGGCGGGCGCTGAACATCGCGCAGCTGACCCGCGGTACTCCGTGGACGACCTTGCGGCAGCTGGGGGAGGAACTCGGGGTGCCGGAGTTGGTCGAGCTGGCAGCGTCGGTCTCGCTCGCCGGAACGGAAGGCGCACCGGTGCGAGCGAGCTTGGCGGCGAAGGCCAGCGCGATGCGCGCGCGTGACCTTGCCGAGTCGCTCGGCAAGGCGCAAGCCGCGACCGAGCGCATGAGCCTCCCGGTGATCTGCCTGATGACGGGTTTCCTCCTTTTCATCGGCTATCCGGCCGCAGCGCACGTTTTTCAGTCCTTGTAGAGAGGAAAGCTCCATGCTCGCGCAGATCCAGACACTGTTGCTCATCGCCCGCGCACAGACGCAGAGGCTGAAGGCCGACGAACGAGGAAGCACCGCGGAGGAGGTCATCCGCATCGCCGTGCTCGCCGCGGCCGCGTTGACGGTCTTGGGCATCATCGTGGCCAAGATCATCGCCAAGGCCCAGAGCATCGACTTGCAGTAGCCGTGCGTCGCCTCCTTGCGGACGAGAGGGGCTCGGCGAGCGTCGAGGTGGTCGTGACCACCCCGCTGCTCATGCTGCTGGTCCTGCTCATCACGCAGTTCGCCCTTGCGCTTCACGCACAGCACGTCGCCCAAACAGCGGCGACGCAAGGCTTGGCCGCCCTGCGTGTCGTCGGCGGCAGCACGGCCGCCGGCAAGGAGGAAGCTGTGGACGTGTTGAGCCAGCTGGGATCTGGTCCACTGAAAGAGCCCACTGTCTCGCTGAGTCGCACCGCCTCCATGTCCACAGTAGACGTTCGAGGGGAAGTCGTGAGCATCGTTCCGTTCCTGCACCTCACGGTGAGCGGGCGAGCTGTCGGTGTCACGGAGCGCTTCCAGCCCGCGGGTCAAGAGCGATGAGAAGCCTCCTGCCTCGCGACGATCGAGGCTCGGCGACCGTCGAGCTGACCCTTCTCACACCCGCGTTGATACTGCTCCTGCTCTTCGTCGTGTACTGCGGGCGGGCGGCAACCTTGCGGGTAAGCGTCAACGACGCCACGCATCAAGCAGCGCGCGCAGCGACCATCGCCCGAAACGAATCGGAAGCTACCCGAAATGCGCGGGCAACGGCCGAAGCCGCGTTGTTGCAGGCAGGTGTGACGTGCCGCGGCTTGAGTGTCGAGACCCAAGCCGGATCGGTGCTGCCCGGCAGCACCGTGACCGTGACGGTGAGCTGCCGCGTCGACAACGCCGACTTGGCGCTGCTCAGGGTTCCGGGAGCGCCGGTCGTCAGCGCTACCGCGAGTTCGGTGGTCGACAGGTGGCGTGGGGACGGCCGAGGGGCGAATGAGCCATGACAGGCAGAGCGAAGCACTGGTTCCGAGATGACGCAGGTTCGGTGACCGCGTTCGTCGTCATCATCGTGACCGCATGCCTGATCCTTGCCGGACTCGTGCTCGACGGGGGACTGGCGCTCTCCACGAAAGCCCGTGCGATCGGCCAGGCCGAAGAAGCAGCACGTGCCGGAGCGCAGGAGCTGGACCTCCAGGCTTACCGAGCCGGCCGCGGGGCCAGGCTGCAGCCCAGCGCGGCTGCCGCTGCTGCCTACCAGTACCTGCGCGCTGCCGGCGCGAACGGCACGGTGACGGTCTCGGGCAACACGGTCACCGTGTTCGTGACCGCCCAGTCCTCGACGCAGCTCCTGGGCCTGGTGGGGGTGCGCGGCTTCACGGTCACCGGCAGCGGGCGCGCCGAGCCGGAGCAAACTCCTGGAGCGGCACCGTGATCACTCTGCCACGCCTCCTGCGTCTCGCCGGTGCGTCTTGTGCGTTCGCCCTGCTCGCGCTACTCCTCGTCGGAGTTCCCTGGGGACTGTGCCACTACATCGGGTGGCCATTACCCGATCACGTCCCGACCCTCGACGAACTGAAGGCGGCGCTGCTGAATCCGCTGTCGGTGACGCTCCTGCTCGACGTCCTCGCGTGTTTTGCGTGGTTGCTCTGGCTCGTCTTTACCGTCGACACGCTCCGCTGCCTACTCGACGCGGTCCGGGGCGTCCATCCCGTCGCTGCCGGCCCCCTGCACGCCCTCGCCGCCGTACTCGTCGCGACTGTTGTCGCAGGGCTGCTCAGCCGTTCCTCACCGCCATCGACCGTGGCGATCAACGAGATGTCGTTCTCAACTCCTGCTCTGGCAAGGATGGAGGAGAGTCCACGCCAACCTGCCGAGGTTGTCGTTCGCCTTCCGGAGCACGGCGTGCACGACGGCCTGTGGCGCATCGCCCGACGTGAACTCGGTGACGGCGCCCGGTGGCCGGAGATCTTCGAAGCGAACAGGGGCAAACCACAACCCGACGGCCGGGCGCTCCGCGACCCGGATCTGATCCGGCCCGGCTGGGTCCTTCGGCTACCCAGCACACCACCAGTCGCGCCCGCCGAACCGATCACACCACCGTCAGCGCCTCCAGCCTCAGTACCTCCGGCACCCGCAGCTCCGTCCGAGGGGCAACCGGTGACTAGGTGTTGCGGGTCGTGACGTTGGTGACGTGGGTGAGGGCCTGAGGTGAGGGGACGGGTCTTTCGGCGGCAGGATGAGAAGTACCACTAAGAGCGTGTCTCACTTGGATCTTGAGGGAGGTGTGGGCAAGATCGTGGCGTGATGG
>NZ_BAABIB010000083.1:0-2806 GCF_039542405.1 Amycolatopsis dongchuanensis | reverse complement strand
CGCCGACTGACTGCAACACCAGCCCCACCAACCACAACACGAGTTACGAGACATCCCTTAGGCCCACTCCGGGCAAAGGGATGGACCTCGCCACGGGCGCATTCGTCCTGGCGGGACTCGCCGGCACAGTCGCAGCTGCCCTTCTGCTCCTGCATCGTCGTCGACGGCGCGCTTACCGGCCCGGCAGCGATGACCAGGAACCCCTGCCCCCGCTCGCTCCGGTGGTACACGCACTACGACTCGCCGACGACCAGACACGGATGGAGGACGAGGCCGGCTCCGCAGGAGCGTCCGCTCCCGACATCAGGGGCGTGCGCTCGCCCGAGGTGGAGCTGGCCGTGATCGATGGGCACGCTTCCGCCGCGGACGTGGCGGCTCTGCACGGGCTTGGACTGACCGGAGCCGGTGCCGAGGCGGCCGTCCGTGCCTTGCTGATCCATCTGGTCGCCGACACCGGTCCCACCGTCTTCATGCCTCGGCCCGACGCCATACGGTTGCTCGGGCCGGACCTCCCCGAGTCCTCCCGCCTTCGGATCACGCCCGACCTGGACACCGCGATCGCCGCGATCGAGGACTCGCCGCCCGGCTCGACCGCCCTGGTCGCTTCCGTTTCCGGCCCCCACCCTCAGCTTGAGGCTTTGGTCGCCGACGCCGACCGTCACGTCATCGGGGTCCTACTAGGACACTGGCCCGCGGGAGGAACCTTGCGGATCGGTGCCGACGGCATCGTGACGGCTGCCAGTCCGATTCTCGCGAGCTTGGTGGGTGCCCGCATGTTCCACCTCGACGCCCAGGACACCCGGGACCTCATCACGTTGTTCGCCGAGGCCACGGGTCCTACTGAGGAGCCGCCTTCGACTCCGGAAACGACAGAACCGTCTCGCCAGGAACAGTCGGGGCCTGCCCTCGACGACGTGACGGACGACAGCTCCGATCACGCCAGGAAGCCGTTCGCCCTATCGCTACTCGGCCAGGTTTCCCTGTACTACCGGCAGGAAGCAAACGGAGAACAAGACCTGACGGAGCGGCTGGCGCCAAAGCAACGCGCACTGCTCGTCTTCCTCGCACTGCATCCGCAAGGGACCACCCGCGAGGTGGTGCACGAAGCGCTGTGGCCACAGGCTGGAGGACGCCGCCCGTTCAACGCGTACTACGCCACGCTCTCCCAGATTCGCAAGGCGCTGAAGGACACTACGGGAAACGAGGACGACCTACTCATCCAGCACGGCGAGCACATTGGCCTGAACCCTGAAGTCATCGAAGTCGACTACTGGGATTTTGAGGAAGCCAATCACGCTCGGCGTACCGCCAGAACGGATGAGGAACGCGTCGCGGCCTGGGCGAGGCTCGCCGCGCTCTACCACGGAGATCTGGCCGAGGACCTCACCGCGCTCTGGATCGAGGGGCCGCGTGAGGCCGCGCATCGCAGCGCGCTGGACGCGCTCGCGGGTCTCGCCGCGCACTACCGGACCAGCGATCCGCACCGTCGGCTCCAGCTCCTCGAGCACGCCCGACTCCTCAGCCCGGAGAACGAAGAGATCTACCGGGACATCATGCGTGTCCAGGCCGAACTCGGAATGACCGACGCGATCAGCCGGACTCACCATCTACTCGCAAGCATGCTCGCCGAAACCGGTGACCGGCCGGCCGCGGCTACCACGCTGCTGGCCCGTGCCCTGCAGACCGAGGGACAGCGGAGGCGGGCGGAGACCTCGTCAATCCCGAATCACCCGTCGTGACCCGAGCCCTCCTGCCGACGACGGCGAGCCCGTTCGAGCAAGTCCTCGTGCTCGACAGCCCACTCCAGCGCAGCCCAGGAACGCCTACCGAGGAGATCCTTCAACTCCGGGCTCAGCTCGTACCACACCGACCGCGGAACTGACGAGTTGTCTTCGTTTCGCGTCAGGAGGCCGTCAGCCTCCATGCGATGCAGCGTCTCGGAAAACACTTCCCGCGACAATGTGCTGTCCCTGCGCGACCACCGGTGGATGAGCTTCAATTCCCGCGCGCTCACGAATAGGTCGTTGAAGCGTTTAGGCCCGTTCCACAGTGCGACCACGATATCCGGGACCCATTTTCCCTGGAGCCATTGGATCAGGTCGAAACCTCTGGATAGTTCCTCCGAACCGACTTCCATTCTTCCCCTCCGATGTTCGCGACGGTACGCTGATTGGAGAAGGCATTCGTCCGGTCCCGCGCCGGGACCAATGCCAACAGCGCCACCTGAGTGCCCATGATCGCCGCTCGCGGCCGTGAAGACACGAGTATTTCTACTCAGAGGCACGAGAATCACCCAGTTGCGTGAGATCTGGACGAACAGGCTGTCCTCGGCTCGTGCTTCTTCGCTTGCCGGTCCATCTTCCCAGCCTCGTGGCTGTGGACTTGCCGATTAAGCGGGAAGCCCCTCTGTGTGGACAAGACGCAGGTCGGGTGGGGCCCGTCCCTTCCTGTTGTCTCCAAGCCTCGGTATCCCCCGGAAGGGGTATCAGTACTGGGGCGAGGTTGGGCGTGGCAGTTGACTCGGCTCGGCTCGTGTGGGTGTTGATGTCGCGTCGGCCGAGTCGAGCTGGTCTTGTTCTCGACATTCGGTTCGCGTCAATCTTCCTTTGTGTGTAGACGGAGTTGCCCCAGTCCTGGCCTTTGTTCATTTCGCTGTTGGTTCTATTTGCCTGCGTAATGACTTTCCGAAGTTGTCGTCGTGTGCAGCGCGTCTACGATCATGGAGACGTGAGGTTGCCGAAGCGAGGCTAAGAGCGTGTCTCACTTGGATCTTGAGGGAGGTGTGGGCAAGATCGTGGCGTGATGG
>NZ_BAABIB010000082.1:0-42023 GCF_039542405.1 Amycolatopsis dongchuanensis | reverse complement strand
GCACGACAGGCCACCAACGGTCACCTCAACCCGGGACAACGTCCCTGAACATCACACCTAGGTCATGGCTGACAACGTTGTGGTTCAGGTGATGACGGCGTGCAGGACGATGGCTGCCCGGTAGTCGGTGGCCAGCTTGTGTCCGCACCGGCCCTCCGGATGGGCGGGGCACGTACAGGTGTCGCATCAGGGGCAGGAACGTCGTCGAGTCCCCGGCCTGCCCCGCGGTCAGCAGCGTGACCAGTGGCCGTCCGTTCCCGTCGACGAGCTCGTGAATCTTCGTGGACGGCCCACCTCGTGAGCGGCCGAGCGCGTGGTCAGGCGGCTCGGTCCGAGGATGCGTGTAGTTCGACCCGGCCCCCTGTGGTGCGGGTGATATTCGTCTGCCACGGCCCGAACACCGGCGGCACATCCCGCCACGCGATTCCACACCGGTACCGGTAGATGATGCCCTCGACCATCGCCCGCGCATCCGAAAACGGCCGCCCCGGCTTACCGGTCCGAACCACGCCCGATCTTTCTCAGACACGCCACTAATTCACACACGTCACGCCGTTGATGCTGGTCTGCGCGTACCCGCCCGAGGCCGCCGCGCCACCACCGCCCGTGTGGCCCACGAGCCCGGCGACGTACTGCTGCACCGCCTTCGGGTCCACCTGCACGATGCTCTGCCCGTCCGGGCTGCGGCCGTTGATGGTCAGCACGGGGATGGTCTCGAACGACACGTCACCCGACGCCAGGCCCTTCGCCTTCTCCGCGAACTGCAGCAGGTCGAAGTCCGGGTCCAGCACGAGCGACCGGTGCAGCGCGTCGGTGAGGTCCGTCAGCTTCCCGGGGTTGGTCAGCACACCGGCCGACAGCACCTTGTGCAGTGCCGACCCGAGGAACACCTGCTGCCGCACGATCCGGTCGAGATCGCCCCGGGGCAGGTTCTTCCGCTGCCGCACGAACGACAGCGCCTCGCCGCCGGTCACCGTGTGCAGCCCGGCGGTGAAGTCCGCCCCGGAGTCCTTGTCCTCGGTCGCGTGGTTGAGGCACACCTGCACGCCGCCCAGCGCCTCGGTGATGAGGTAGAAACCGAGCAGGTTGACCTCGGCGTAGTGGTCGATGCGCACCTGCGTGAAGTTCTGGATGGTCTGGACCAGGGCCTTGCGGCCGGCCTGGTCCGAATCGCGCTCGACCGCCGCGGAGTCGCGCTCGCCCCGGGCGCGCAGCTGGTTCGCCGCGGCGGCCTTCGTGGTGCCGAACACCGAGTTGATCTTCGCCTGCCCGCCTTTCGGCACGTCCACCCACGTGTCGCGGGGGATCGAGAGCGCGACGGGCTTGCCGCCGTTCTTGGGGACGCGCAGCAGGATGAGGGTGTCGGTGTTGATCGTGCCCGTCTGCTCGGTGCGCAACGTCTTCAGCATCGACAGCGGCAGCGGGTTGCCCTGCATGTCGGTCCGCGCGTCCACGCCCACCAGCAGGATGTCCTCGGCGCCGTCGTCCGCGGGCGGTGGGGGTGGCAGGTCCGGGCTGTCCGGTTCGCCGAGCACGTCGGTGGTGTGCAGATCGCCCTGCACCTGGTGGTAGGTCAGGTACGCGTAGCCCGTGGCGGCCAGCGCGACCACCGACAGCAGGGCCAGTGCGACCTTCGCCACCCGCGCCGGGACCCGCCCCCGCCGCCGCGGCTCCGGCTCGGTCCCGGCTTCGGGTCCGGCCTCCGGTTCGGTCGTCCTCGGGTGCGGCGTCGGCTTCTGCTGCTCAGCGCCGTCGTCGTCGGTGTCCAAACCGGTTTCTCCCCCTGCTCGCCCCTGCCTGTCGTCCCAGGTTAAGGCACGGGGGTCAGTTCACACAGGCGACTTCGCCACCCGTGATGGGCGGGGGCGCGCTGGACGGCGGCGGCAGCGACCGGCCGGCGGCACCGGCGTTGGCCCGGCCGGCGGAACTCGGTGGTGCCTTCGAGGACGGGGGCGCCGACGAGGTGGTCGGCGGGGTGGCCGTGGTGGACGTCGCGCCGGGGTCGGCGGTGAGCCCGTCGACGAACTGGTGCACCTGCGCCGGGTCGACGCGCAGCACGTCCGCGCCGCCGATGACCGCGTTGCCGAGCGTGGGGATGGTGCGGAACTCGATGCGGCCGCTGTCGAGACCGCGCATCTGGCCGGCGAACTGGGTCAGGTCCCAGTTGTCGGAGAGCACCACGGACTTCTTCACGGCGGTGATCACATCACCGAGTTTCCCGGGGTTCATCAGGACGTCCCGCGACAGGACCTTGCGCGCGAGCCCCGACAGGAACGCCTGCTGCCGCGCGATCCGGTCCAGGTCCCCGTTGGGCAGGTCGTAGCGCTGCCGCACGAAGGCCAGCGCCTGCACGCCCTCGACGGTCTGCCTGCCCGCGGGCAGGTCGACGCCGGACTTGCGCTCGTGCACCGGGCCGTTCAGGCACACCTCGACCCCGCCGAGGGCCCTGGTCACCTCGTAGAAGCTGGCGAGGTTCACCTCGGCGTAGCGGTCGATCATGCCGGGCTTGCCCATGAAGTTCTCGAGCGTGGCGACGAGGTTCTGGCGGCCGGCGTTCTTCGCCTGCCGGTCGGCCTCCTTCAGGTCCACGCCCCGCTGCTGCAACTGGCGGAACCGCTCGTTGTAGGCGTAGACGAACGCCCCGTTGAGCTTGTGCTTGCCGAAGCCCCCGGCGAGTTCCACCCAGGAGTCACGCGGGAACGAGATCGCGACGGCCCGGCGCCCGTCCTGCGGGATGTGCACGAGGATCATCGTGTCGGTCTGCTTCTCGCCGTCGGCGTCCCCGGCGTGCAGCATGTCCAGCACCTCACGCGGCAGCGGGTTGCCCTGCCCGTCGGTGCGGCTGTCCATGCCCACGAGCAGGATGTCCACCGCGCCGTCGAGCGGGACCGCGTGCAACTCGTTGTCCGCGAACACTTCGCTGGTCGTCAGCCCCTGGTTCGGGTCGCCGACGAACTGCCAGCCGTACCACGTCAGCACCAGCACGGCGACGGACACGAGTGCCACGATGGCCTTGCCGCCCCGCAGGGCGAAGACCGCGAACCACGGCCTGCGCCTCCTGGGTGAAGGGATGGGCGGCGGGGGCCATTCGGGTATCTCTTCCGTGGCGTCCTGGCGGGTCGCAACCCCGTCGGTCACGGTCGCTCCTCCTGCCCCCACCATTTTGTGAATGCTTCCAGATTACTGTTCCCTCTACAGAGACGTGTCTCGGCTGGGTTACGTTGCCCGGGTTGCGGGAATCGATGTTCGGAAGGGCGGAAGCCGATGCGGGTGCTGGTGACCGGGGGAGCGGGTTTCATCGGGTCGCACTACGTGCGCCAGGCGCTGTCGGGTGCGTACCCGGCACTCGCCGACGCCGAGGTCGTGGTGCTGGACAAGCTGACCTACGCGGGCAACCCGGCGAACCTCGCCCCGGTCGCCGACAGCCCGCGGTTCGAGTTCGTGCAGGGCGACATCTGTGACGGCGCGCTG
The DNA here is from genome assembly GCF_039542405.1 of Amycolatopsis dongchuanensis. Taxonomy (NCBI): domain Bacteria; kingdom Bacillati; phylum Actinomycetota; class Actinomycetes; order Pseudonocardiales; family Pseudonocardiaceae; genus Amycolatopsis; species Amycolatopsis dongchuanensis. The sequence continues at coordinate 38,552 of NZ_BAABIB010000082.1, read as the reverse complement.
GTGTCGGAGCTGATGACGGGTGTCGACCTGGTGGTGCACTTCGCCGCCGAGTCCCATGTGGACCGGTCGATCCTCGGTTCGGCGGACTTCGTGCTCACCAACGTGCTGGGCACGCAGACCCTGCTGCAGGCCGCGCTCGGCGCCGGGGTGGGCAAGTTCGTGCACGTGTCGACCGACGAGGTGTACGGCTCGATCGCCGAGGGCTCCTGGCCGGAAGACCACGCGCTGGAGCCGAATTCCCCCTATTCGGCGTCGAAGGCGTCCTCGGACCTGCTGGCACGGGCCTTCTTCCGCACGCATGGCCTCCCGGTGTGCGTCACGCGGTGCTCGAACAACTACGGTCCGTACCAGTTTCCCGAAAAGGTCATCCCGCTGTTCGTGACGAACCTGCTCGACGGCGCGAAGGTGCCGCTCTACGGCGACGGCCTGAACGTCCGTGACTGGCTGCACGTGGACGATCACTGCCGCGGCATCCAGCTCGTCGCGGAGTCGGGCCGGGCCGGGGAGGTCTACAACATCGGTGGCGGCACGGAACTCACCAACCGGGAGCTGACCGAGCGGCTGCTCGCCGCGCTCGGCGCCGGCTGGGACCGGGTCGAGCCGGTGCCCGACCGCAAGGGTCACGACCGCCGGTATTCCGTGGACATCACGAAGATCAGCACCGAGCTGGGGTACCGGCCCCAGGTGCCGTTCGACGAGGGCCTGGCCGGCACCGTGCGCTGGTACCGCGAGAACCGCTCGTGGTGGGAGCCGCTCAAGGAGCGCGCCGCGCTGGCCGGGAAGTGAGGGCACCGATGCTCAGTGTGCTGGTACCCGGCGGATCCGGGCAGCTCGGCCGGGACCTGGCGGCGCTGGCGTCGCCGGAGGTGGACGTCACCGCGCCGGGGTCGGCGGAGCTGGACGTGACCGACGCGGGTGCGGTCATCGCCGCGGTCGGCGCGCTGGCCGAGCGGGCGCGGGAAGGCGGCCGGAAACCCCTGGTGGTCAACGCGGCGGCCTACACCGCGGTGGACAAGGCGGAGACCGACGAGCGGCGCGCGTTCGCGGTCAATGTGGACGGTCCCCGCGTGCTCGCGGCCGCGTGCTCGTCACGCGGGGTGCCGCTGGTGCACGTGTCGACGGACTACGTGTTCCCCGGCGACGCCGACCGGCCGTACGAACCGGAGGACGAGGTCGGCCCGCGCAGCGCGTACGGGCGGACGAAGGCCGCCGGGGAGGACGCCGTGCTGGGTTCCGGCGCGCGGGCCTGGGTGGTGCGCACGGCCTGGGTCTACGGGGTGAGCGGGGCGAACTTCGTGAAGACCATGATCCGGCTGGAAGGGGAACGGGACACGCTGTCCGTTGTGGACGACCAGCGGGGCTCGCCCACGTGGTCGGCCGACCTAGCCGCCGGACTGCTCGAACTCGGTCACGCCATTGTGGACGGTCGTGGACCCGACCGGCGGGTGCTGCACTGCACCGGCGGCGGCGAGACGACGTGGTACGGCTTCACGAGAGCGATCTTCGAGGAGCTGGGCGCGGACCCGGAGCGGGTGAAGCCCTGCACCACCGAGGAGTTCCCCCGCCCGGCGCCGCGCCCGGCGTGCTCGGTGCTGTCGAACAAGTCGTGGGCCGAAGCGGGGCTCACGCCGTTGCGGCACTGGCGCGAGGCGTTGTCCGCCTACTTCGCGGCCGCCCGCCGGTAGGCCTCGACGGTGGCGTCGGCGCACCGGCGCCACGTGAAGCCACCGGCGTGCGCACGGCGCTCGGCGGACAGCGACGGGTCGCGGACCTCGGAAACCGCTTCCCGCAGTGCTGCGACCAGCGCGTCCACTTCGCCGTAGGGCACCAGGTGGGCATAGCCGCCCGAGATCTCCCGCAGCGCCGGGATGTCGGTGCACACCACCGGCACGTCGCAAGCCAGCGCCTCCAGCACCGGGAGGCCGAACCCCTCCTCACGCGAGGGCAGCACCAGGGCCGAGGCGCCGGCCACCACGTTGCGCAAGTCCACTTCGGACAGGTAACCGGCGTGCCGGGCCCGGCCCGACACGTGCACCGGGCCTGGGCCGGAGAACACCAGCGGCGGCAGCTCGGGGGCGGCCGCGTGTCCCTTGAGCAGCCAGTCCAGCCCCTTGCGCGGGTTCGAGGCGCCGACGTAGAGCAGGTACTCCGCGGGCAGCCGCAGCCGCTCGCGCGTCTCCTTGTTCGGCGGCCGCCCGGTGAACCACGCCGCGTCCACGCCCAGCGGCGTCACCTGGATCTTCTCGCGGGGCACGGCGAGGCGTTCGGCGACCGTTTCGGCCACCGCCTCCGTCGGTGTGCAGACGACCCGGGCCTGAGCCGCACCCTGGCGCACCAGCCTGGGCAGCTCGCGGTCGCTCGGCGCCAGTTCCTCCGGCGCGTCGAGGAAGGCGAGGTCGTGGATCGTCAGCACCCCGGCGGCGCGCAGCGAACGCGGCAACACGAAGTTGGTGCCGTGCACGACGTCCGCCCGCCCGGCGAACAGTTCGACCGGCGGGAACGGCGAGTGCAGCCAGCTGGCCCGCAGCAGCCGCGCCGCGACGGGCATGCCGCGGGCGCGGGCACCGTGCGGGAGGACGTGCCGCAGCCGCCGCCAGCCGCGCAGCGTGAACGCCACCGCGCGAGTGTCCACATCGGAGCGTGAAGCCAGCTCCTCGGCCAGCGAAGCGGTGTAGCGGCCGATGCCCGTCCGCGCCCCGAGCAGGGGGGTGCCGTCGAGCAGGACTTTCAACGGCCGGTCAGCCACGGCTTCTGGCCAGCTTCTTCAGGCGTCCGGCGGCGCGCCGGGCCAGCTCCTTCGGACCGCCGTCGGCGAGGTACTCCCGCACCAGCGCGAGGTCGCGGCGGAGGGCTTCGGTGCCCCGCAACGGTGCCGAGACCACCAGGTCCGCCGACCCCGGCAGCCGGTCGGCGGCGGGACGCGGGTTCCGGCAGAACTCGACGAGCGGCTTGAGCGCCTCCGGCCAGGCGTACCGGCGGGCGACCGCGGCGATCCGCTCCTTGCACGCGGCGGCGAACTCCTCGTCGTACATCGCGCGTTCCAGCGCGTCCGCGAGGGCGTCGGCGTCCTCCGCCGGCACGACCACGCCGAGCTTCTCGTCCCGCACCAGGTCGGCGAACGCGTCGCCGTCGGTCGTCACGATCGGCAGCCCGGCCCACAGGTAGTCCAGCACGCGGGTGCGGAAGGCGAACGTGGTCTCGACGTGCTCGAAGTGCGTCGTCACCCCGCAGTCGGCGTCGAGCAGCCAGTTCTGCCGCTCGCCGTAGGGCACCCAGTGCTCGTTGAAGAACACGTGCTTGCCGGTCAGCCCCAGCCGGTCGGCGAGCCGCATCGTGCGCGCGCCGATGTCCATCTCCGCGACCTCGGGGTTCGGGTGCTTCATGCCGAGGAACACCAGCCGCACGTCGGGCCGCCGCTGCCGCAGCCGGTCGATCGCGCCGACGAGCGTGAGCGGGTCGAACCAGCTGTACACGCCACCGGCCCACAGCACGACGTGGTCGGTCTCGGCGATGCCGTCCAGCGTCGCGCGGAGACCGGGGCCGGTGCGCACGGGCGGTTCGGCGGGCAGGCCGAACGGGACGACGGCGAGCAGCGACTGCGTGGTCGGGTCGGCGTCGTACAGGCGGGGGGTGAGCCTGCCGAGCGCGGCGAGGTGGCCGAGCCAGAAGTGGCGCTGCCGCTCGGAGGCGCAGAGGAAGAAGTCGCCGCGCTCCAGCTGCGCGTCGAGCACGCGCGTGACGCCCACGAGGTCCGCGGCGCGCTTGTCGTCCGGTGCGCTCTTGCCCTGTTCGAGCAGCTCCAGGTGCATCGGGTCGTACAGGTCGCAGACCACGATCTTGTGCGAGTGCTCCGCCTTGAGCGCGGGTGCCATCTCCAGCACGTGCCCCTGCAGGATCACCACGTCGGCCCACTCGACCGGCTCGGTGAGGTCGCGCTTGCGGGCGGCGCTGACGGGGAACGGCGCGGGCGGGGGAGCGGCGACCGGGTTCACGGTGACCAGCCGGACGTCGTGCTCGGGGGCGAGGGCGCTCGCGATGTTCCAGGCGCGGATCGCCGGGCCCGCCATCCGCTCGGTGATCGCGTCACCGGTCAGCACGAGGATCCTGCGCCGCTGCCCGAACACGCTTTCGATGCCGAAGGCTTCGACGAGGATCTCGTGTGCGGCGAGGTAGCGCGGCAGCGGGTAGGCGGGCTCAAGTGCCTTGCGCAGCAACGGGATCAGGTCCGCGTCGGTGCGCACCCTGGCGGCCTGCTCGGCCTTGCGGGACTCGGCCAGCGAGGGCAGCAGCTCGACGAACTGGTCGATCGCCAGCACTCCCGCGAGCGTCGTCCTCGGCACCTCGACCGGCGTCGTGTCGACGGGCTTCACGCCCTTCGCGAGGTCGAGCTGCGTCGCGTCCAGCTCGCCGCGGGCGGTCGCGCGGCGGACGGCCAGCGCGAGCGCGGCGGGCAGCACCTTCGCCAGCGTTTCGTCGGAGACGTTCTTGTACAGCGCGGCGAGTGCGTTGCGCTCCAGCAGGAACGTCTCGCGGCCCGTGTCCGGAGCGTCCACTTCGGACATCGTGGCGTGGTGGCGGTGGTAGGCCAGCGACTCCGGCACGTACCGCACGCGCCAGCCCCGCAGGTTCAGCCGCCAGCCGAGGTCCACGTCCTCGTAGAACATGAAGAAGCGTTCGTCGAAGCCGCCGAGCTCGGTGAACACGCTCGCGCGCACGAACATCGCCGAGCCCGTGGCGAACAGGACGTCCTTGGCGGCCTCGTGCTCGCCGGACGGCAGGTCGGCGAGCGGGCTGCCCGCGTGCCGCTTGTAGCCCATGCCGAACCACGTCAGCCCGGCGTCCACGAAGTCGGTACCGGTGCCGTCCCAGTCCAGCACCTTGCTCGCGACGGCGGCGACGGTGGGTTCCGCCGTCAGGGTCGCGACGGCCGCGCGCACCCAGTTCCGGTCGGGGCGGGCGTCGTTGTTGAGGAACGCGAGAACGCTGCCCTGGGCGTGCCGCGCGCCGAGGTTGCAGCCGCCGGCGAAGCCGAGGTTCTCCGAAGACTCGACCAGCTTGATCCCGGGGACCGCCTTGAGCCGGGCCACGTCGTCGCCGCCGGAGGCGTTGTCGACGCAGATCACCTCGAGCCTGGGGTAGTCCAGGTCCTCGCTCAGGGCGCGCAGGCACGTGATCGTGTCGTCCGCGCCGCGGTAGTTCACCACGATCACCGAGACGAGCGGTAAAGGCGAATCCCCCTGGCCCAATGCCGACCTCCGTGCTCCGGTTGAAAGGAGCTTAGCGGCGCGTCAGCGCCTCCGTTGAGGGCGGTGGTGGGAGACGGGTGGGGTTACTGGCGCGCCCAGTGTCGCCAGACCTGCCCTCGGGGCACTGTCGACCGCCGGGTGATCGCCCGGCGGGCGCGCAGGGCCGCGGGTACCCGGAGGAGTACCTCGGTGAGCACCCGCACACGGAGCGCGATGCGGAAGTTCGCCGCCTCAGGCACGTTGCGGCGCAGGGGAAGCAGTGCGGTGATCGCGGCGAACCGCGCCAGCTCGCGGAGGGCGACCCACGCGGGTGCACACCGTACAAGGGTGAGCAGGCGGTTGCGCTCGTTCCACAGGTGGAACTGCCGCGACCCGGGCCTGGTGCTCACGCCATGACGGTGGGTCACCCGCGCCTCCGGCACCGTCACGATGTCGTGCCCCGCCAGGCGCAGCCGCCACGCGGTGTCGGTGTCCTCGTAGTAGCAGAAGAAACCCGCCGGCACGCCGCCGATCTCGCGCAGCACGTCCGTGCGCAGCAGGGCCGCGCCGCCGCAGAACCCGAAGGCCGGTGCGTCGAGCGTGTCCGCGCCGTAGCCGTCCGCGGTCAGCCGGACCCCGACGCACTGGGGAGTGCCGTCGGGGCGGTTCAGCCGGGAGCTCGCGGCCGCCGCCGGGCCCAGCGCGTCCTCCAGTGCGCCCAGCCAGCCGGGCTCAGGTTCGGCGTCGTCGTTGAGCCACGCCATCAACGGCGTGTCCACAAGGGACAGCGCGGCGGCCATCGCGCCCGCGTACCCGGCGTTGCGGGGCAGGCGCACGACCCGTGGCTTCGACGGGTGCCCGGCGAGCAGGCGGGCGGTGCCGTCGTCCGAGGCGTTGTCCACCACGAGCGTCCGATGTGGACGATCCTGGGCGGCGAGCGCGTCCAGGCAGGCGGTGATCTGCCCGGCACCCCGCCACGTGACGACCACCACCGTGGAGCTGACCTCGGTCACGGCGAGCACAATACGGCTCGTGCCGGAACTCGTGGTCATCGCCGAGCAGCTGCTGGCGCCTGTGCCGGGCGGCACCGGCCGCTACACCGCCGAGCTGCTGCGCGCGCTGGGCGAGACGGCGCCGCCGGGCTGGGAGGTCACGGGTGTCGTGGCTCGGCGACCGAAAGGGCAGGTGACGGGCCTGCGGATGCTGCCGCTGCCGCCGCGGGCGCTGGTCGCCGCGTGGCAGCTGGGGGTGCCGTACTGGCCGGGCGGGGACGCCGTCCACGCGCCCACCCCGCTCGCGCCGCCACGCGGGCCGGTGTCGGTGACGGTGCACGACACGGTGCCGTGGACGCATCCGGAGACGCTCACCCCGCGCGGGGTGTCGTGGCACCGGCGGATGATCGGCAGGGCCGCGCGGCGTGCTCGCGGGCTCGTCGTGCCGACGCGCGCGGTGGCCGACGACCTGTGGCGGTGGATCCCGGTTTCGGTGCCCGTGCACGTCGCCGGGCACGGGGTGGCGGCGGCGTTGTCGGCCCCCGAGGACGTTCCTGACCTGCCGGAACGTTTCGTACTGGCGGTCGGCACGCTCGAACCCCGCAAGGGCATCGACGTGCTGCTCGACGCGATGGCGGAGCTGGACGTGCCGCTCGTGCTGGTCGGCCAGCCCGGCTGGGGCGGCGTCGAGGCGCGGCGGGACGGCGTGGACGTGCGGGTGCTGGGGCGGCTGCCGGACGCGCGGCTCGCGGGTGTGTTGCGGCGGGCGGCGGTGCTGGCGGTGCCGAGCCGGGCCGAGGGGTTCGGGTTGCCGCTGCTCGAAGCGATGGCGGCCGGGGTGCCGGTGGTGCATTCGGACGCCCCGGCGCTCGTGGAGGTGGCCGGAGGGGCCGGGTTGTGCGTGCCGAGGGGCGACGCGCGGGCGCTCGCCGCGGGGCTGCGGGAGGTGCTGGGGTCGCCATCGCGGGCATCCGCGCTGGTCGAAGCGGGCTGGGCGCGGGCGGCGGAGTTCTCGTGGCGGCGGTCGGCGGAAGCCGTGTGGCGGATCCACACCGGGAGCGAAGTTGTGAGTTCCTGACCAAACGGACTTTGATCGGTCGTACTCTGCACTGGTGGGACGGAGCGAACCGAGTGTGCTGATCGACGCCACGGCCGTGCCCGCGGACCGCGGCGGCGTCGGCCGCTACGTCGACTCGCTCGTCCAGGCGCTCGACGAGGGCGGTGCGCCGGTCAGCGTGGTGTGCCAGCCCCGGGACGTCCGGTTGTTCGCGCGGCTCGCGCCGCGGTCGCGGATCGTGCCTGCCGGGCCGTCGACGGTGACCAGGACGGCGCGGCTCGCGTGGGAGCAGACGACGCTGCCGATGCTCGCGCGGCGGCTGAACGTGCAGGTCGTGCACTCGCCGCACTACACGATGCCGCTGGCGAGCCCGGCCGCGTCGGTGGTGACCCTGCACGACGCGACGTTCTTCACCGACGCGGTGCTGCACTCGTCGGTCAAGGCGCGGTTCTTCCGCGGCTGGACGGTGACGGCGCTGCGCCGCGCGACGATGTGCGTCGTGCCGAGCCACGCGACGGCGAACGAGCTGGCGCGGGTGACGCGGGCGAGGCCGAGGGCGCTGGAGATCATCGAGCACGGGGTGGACGTGGAGCGGTTCCACCCGCCGTCGCCGGAGGAGGTTCGGGCCGCGCGGGCGGCGATCGGGCTGGAGACGCAGCCCTACGTGGCGTTCCTGGGGGCGCTGGAGCCGCGGAAGAACGTGCCGGCGTTGATCCGGGGCTTCGCGAAGGCGGTCGAACACCGCGCTTCGCCGCCCGCTTTGGTGCTCGCGGGGCAGCCGGGGTGGGACACGCAGGTGGAGAAGGCGCTGGACGCCGCGCCGCTGCGGCTGCGGGTGATCCGGGCGGGGTACCTGCCGTTCGGGACGCTGGCCGGGTTCCTGGGCGGGGCGGAGCTCGTGGCGTATCCCAGCCTCGGGGAGGGTTTCGGACTGCCCGTGCTGGAGGCGATGGCGTGCGGGGCGTGCGTGCTGACCACCCGGCGCCTCTCGCTGCCCGAGGTAGGCGGGGATGCGGTGGCGTACTGCGGCGTCGGCGCGGGTGACGTGGCAGTGGCCCTGTCGGAGCTGCTGGACGACCCGGGTCGCCGTGCGCAGCTCGCCCAAGCGGCACAGCGGCGGGCGAAGGACTTCTCGTGGACCACCAGCGCGGAGCGGCACCGCGAGGCGTACGGAAAGGCGTGGCTGGCCCACCGGCGGGGCTGACTGGTAGCGTTGGGGGTGCGAGGCCCCCGTAGGGCCGAGAAGTGAGCCCGTGGTGCGTCCGGACGGTCGTGTCGCGGGCTTTGCGCTGTCTAGAGCTGGGTGATCCGCCCGATGCCGGCCGAGACGCGCCGCCGCCAGTCGCCACCCGCGCCGTAACACCAGGCCACGGCGTCGGGGATCCACAAGAGCGGGGTGGCAGTGGATTCGTGGTGTTGATGCACCACCGGAGGGGACGTCTCGTAGGTACCCAGCACCCGGTAGATCGTTGCCTGATCATGCCGGTCCTGCTCCTGCCGACTGTCGATCACCACGCGGTGCGCGCCCGCCGCGACGAGATCGCGCACCGCTTCCGCGAGGCACCGCTGCCGGTCCTGTTCCTCGGTCTTCGGGGTGCACGAGGTCGTGTAGATCCACGAGATCGCCGGAAGCGCCGCGATCCGGTCGGCGAGTAGCCGGCGCCTGCGCGGCTTCTCCTTTTTGAAGTGCAGCTCACGTTGTCCCGGGAGGAGCAACGCGGCGAGCTGCTTCCGGGTGGGGACGAGCTGAGCGGGGTCGACAACGCTCACGCAGACGATGTAGGCACCGTCCCGCCCGGACTCGTCGATGAAGGCATGCACTGGCACCTCGAACATCCTGCTCGGAGGGGGCGACAGTTTTGCGCGGGAACGCGGAGCGCCGCGCAATGCAGTGGCGCTCCGGAGCAGCTCCCTGCTACCGTCGTTGGTGCGAGGCCCCCTTAGGGCCGAGAAGTGAGCCCGTGGTGCGTCCGGACGGTCGTGTCGCGGGCTTTGCGCTGTCTAGACCACGATGACCTTCGAAACGACCGGCATGACCCGGCGGCGCCAGTCGCCGCCGGCGCCGTAGCACCACGCGACGGCGTCGGGCACCCACAGCAGGGGTGCGGATGCCGAGTTGAGGTGGTGGTGGGCCAGCTCGGTCTTCGGGTGTTGCCCCAGCGTGCGGTAGATCGTCGTCCGGTCGTGGATGTCGCGGTGGTCGCGGCTGTCGAGGACGACTCTGTGCGCGCCTAGCTCGACGAGGTGGTGGAACGCCTGCTCCAGGCACCGCTGCCGGTCACGTTCCTCGGTCTTCGGGGTGCACGCGGTCTCGTAGATGTGCGTGACGAGCGGCAGCCCGGCGATCCGATCGGCGAGCAGCCGCCTCCGCGGTGGTTTCTCTGCCTTGAAGTGCAACTCCCGTTGCCCGGGGAGGAGCAGCGCCGACAACTGCTTCCGCGCGGGCGCAAGACAACCGGGGTCGACGACCGCGACGCAGATGAAGTAGCGGCGGTCCCGACCGGACTCGTCGATGAAGGCATGCACCGGCACCCGGAACATCCTGCTTGGAGGGTGCGACAGTTTTGCGCGGGGACGCGGGATGCAGTGGCGAGAGCGCGAAGCTTCCCGCTACCGTCACTGGTGCGAAGCCCCCGTAGGGCGGAGAAGTGAGCCCGTGACGCGTCCGGACGGTCGTCTCACGGGCTTTGCGCTGCCGCGCGGGGACGCGCAATGCAGTGGCGCGCGAGCCGAGCTCCCTGCTACCGTCGACAGCGCGAGGCCCCCTTAGGGCCGAGAAGTGAGCCCGTGACGCGTCCGGACGGTCGTCTCACGGGCTTTGCGCTGTTCGGGGGGCCGATGCGGCCCTGCGGGTCACCGTCGTGGGGGAAGCGGCACAATGGCCCGGTGACCGAGCCGACACGTTATGGCGACGGCCTCGCCGTGGTCGTGGTGACCTACTTCCCCGGGGACGACCTCGCCCGTTTCCTCGACACGCTCGAGAAAGCCACCACCCGCGACGTGCGCGTGGTGCTCGCGGACAACAGCGTCGAACCCGTCGAAACCCTCGATCGCGCCGCCGAGCGGGAGAACGTGCGGGTGCTGCGCATCGGCGAGAACCTCGGCTACGGGGGCGGCGCCAACCGCGGCGTGGCCGAACTCGACGACAGCTACGGCTGGGTCGTGGTCGCCAACTCCGACCTCGAGTGGGAGCCCGGCTCACTCGATGTGCTCCTCGAAGCCGCGCAACGCTGGCCGCGCGGGGGCGCTTTCGGGCCCCTCATCCGCGAACCCGACGGCGCCGTCTACCCCTCGGCCCGCCTGCTGCCCTCCTTCGGCCGCGGCATCGGGCACGCCGTGTTCGGCAAGATCTGGCCCGCCAACCCGTGGACCCGCGCCTACCGGCAGGAACGCGCCCCCGAGGAACGCACCGCGGGCTGGCTCTCCGGTTCCTGCCAGCTGTTCCGCCGCGAGGCCTTCGACTCCGTCGACGGCTTCGACTCGCGCTACTTCATGTACTTCGAGGACGTCGACCTCGGCGACCGGCTCGGCCGCGCCGGCTGGCAGAACGTGTACGTCCCCTCCGCCTCGGTGACCCACATCGGCGGCAAGGCGACCTCCCGCGCACCGAAGAAGATGCTGGCCGCGCACCACCAGAGCGCCTACCGCTACCTCGCCGACCGCCACCGCGGCCCGGCCTGGCGCCCCGTGCTGGCCGCGGTCAAGCTCGGGCTCGCCGTGCGGCTCAAGATCGAGACGCGCGGCCGCTGAATCAGAAGCCTTCGAGACGGCGGGACAGATCGGAGCGGCCGGTGGTCTGCGTGGTGGTGGGGATGAGGCCCCCGACCTCCTCCTCGCGGGAGTCCGGGCGCACCGGCGTCATGCCGACCCGGGTGTCCGGCTTCTCGAGGCTGCCCTGCACCGAGTCGATCACCGACGAGGGCACCACGGCCGTCGTGTCCGGGTCCTCGCCGTGGTCGATCCTGTCGATCGCCGAACGCGGGATCTGCTGGGTGTTCGCCGCGTCCATCGGCGACGTCGCGTCGTCGGGCGTGACCACGAAGGCGCCGCGTGCCCGCGCCCGGGCCAGCAACGCGTCCGCACGCTCGCGGGGGTCCATCCGCTCGGCCTCCCGACTCGACCTGAGGCCCTCTCCGACCGGGGCCGCCCCTGTGCTGTCTAGGGTAGGCCCTCCGGGGCGTCGCCGTCAGCAAAATGCGCGGCCTGTCGCCCGGCGGCTGCTCGATCACGGGAGGAAGTTGTGACGCCGACGGAGAATGTCGACGCCGTGGTGCTGGTGGGCGGCAAGGGCACGCGGCTGAGGCCGCTGACCCTGTCCGCGCCCAAGCCGATGCTGCCCACCGCCGGGGTGCCGTTCCTCAGCCACCTGCTGTCACGGATCCGCGCGGCCGGCATCCAGCACGTCGTGCTGGGCACGTCGTACCGCGCCGAGGTCTTCGAGGACTACTTCGGCGACGGCTCGTCCCTCGGCCTCGACCTGGAGTACGTGGTGGAGGAGGAGCCGCTCGACACGGGCGGCGCGATCCGCAACGTGTACGACAAGTTGCGGGCCGACCACGCTGTGATCTTCAACGGCGACATCCTCTCGGGTGCCGACCTGCACGCCCTCGTGCAGGCGCACCTCGACGCCTCGGCCGACGTGACGCTGCACCTGCAGCGCGTCGACGACCCGAGCCGCTTCGGTTCGGTGCCCACCGACGCCGACGGCCGCGTCACGGCGTTCCTGGAGAAGACGCCCAACCCGCCGACCGACCAGATCAACGCCGGCTGCTACGTGTTCCGCCGCTCGGTGGTCGAGTCCATTCCCGCCGGTCGCCGCGTGTCCGTCGAGCGTGAGACGTTCCCCGGGCTGCTGGCCGACGGGGCACACGTGCACGGGTTCGTCGACGCGTCGTACTGGCTGGACGTCGGCACCCCGGAGGCCTTCGTGCGCGGCTCGGCGGACCTGGTGCGCGGGCTCGCGCCGACGTCGGCCCTGCCCGGTCCCACCGGGGAGTCGCTGGCGCTCGACGGGGCGACGGTCGCGTCCGGCGCGGAGGTGCTCGGCGGGTCCACCGTCGGCGCCGGTGCGCAGGTCGCGGCGGGGGCGCGCGTGACCGGTTCGGTGCTGTTCGACGGGGTCGCCGTCGCGGAGGACGCCGTGGTGGAGGACTCCGTGCTCGGCGCGGGTGCCCGGGTGGGCAAGGGTGCGGTGCTGCGCGGGGTCGTGCTCGGCGACGGGGCGGTCGTCGGAGCGGGCTGCGAACTGCTGCACGGCGCCAGGGTGTGGCCGGAGATGGTGCTGGCCGACGGTTCGATCCGCTTCTCCAGCGACTGCTAGTGCGGTACCGGCCACCGTTCACAGTGGACCTCGGCGCGGTGCTCGGCCCGCTGCGCCGGGGCAAGGCCGACCCGTGCTTCCGGGCGGAGGAGTCCGGCGTCACCTGGCTGACCGGCAACACCCCCGACGGCCCCGGCACGCTCGCGTTCCGGCGGTTCGCCGACGGTGAGATCGAGGCGCAGGCGTGGGGACCGGGCGCGGACAGGATGCTCGCGGGCGTCCCCGCCCTGCTCGGCGCGGAGGACGACGACAGCGGGTTCGTCCCGCACCACGATCCGGTCGCGCGCGCCCGGCGGGACATGCCCGGCCTGCGGCTGGGGGCCACGGGGCGCGTGTTCGACGTGCTGATCCCCGCGGTGCTGGAGCAGAAGGTGACGGGCTACGAGGCGCGGCGGTCGTGGCGGGAGCTGTGCCGCTGGTACGGCGAGCCCGCCCCGGGACCCGCCCCGGCGGGGATGCGCGTACCACCGACCCCGCGCGCAATAATGTCCATTGTGGACTGGAAGTGGCACAAGGCGGGCGTGGACCTGGCGCGGCGGCGTGCGTTGATCTTCGCGGCGCAAGTGGCGCACCGCTTGGAGCGGGCGGCGGAGCTGCGGGGTGCCGAGGGCCGTGCGTTGCTGCGCAAGGTCCCGGGCATCGGCGTGTGGACGGCGGCGGAAGTGGCCCAACGCGCCTGGGGTGACGCGGATGCCGTCAGTTTCGGGGATTTCCACATCCCCACGGTCGTCGGCTACGCCCTGCTGGGCGAACCCCTGGACGACGAAGGCCTGGCGGAGGTGCTGGCCCCCTACGCGCCGCAACGCCAACGGGCCGTCCGATACCTGGAGGCAGCAGGCTTCACCCGCCCCCGCTTCGGCCCCAGATACGCGATAAGGGACTACCGGGCGATCTAACGGAAACCCGGCAACGCGAAGCGAGCGGGCCCCACCGCCCACCCCCGCCCCGATCCCCAGCCGCACTTACGGCCGCTCCGGCGTGTCAAGGGTGAGGCGGAGCCTCATCGCGAAGCGACGCCGAAGGCGCCCTTTACACGCCCCGAGCGGCCGTTGAACCCTAAAGGATCGGGGCGGGGGTGGGGCCGGAACGAGGGCGCCCAGCGCCCGGTCACCGAGGCACGACACCCGCCCCACCTAAACCCCCAAAGCCGCCTTCACGATCGCCAAAGCCTCCTCCGGAGCCACCCCCACCGCCCGGCAAGTTTCCGCGTACGTCACCGCCGCCTCACGCACCACCCGCCGCGACTCATCCCCCGAGGACGACACGAAACTTCCCGCCCGCCCCCGCGTCTCGATGAGCCCGGCCTCCTCCAGCTCCCGGTACGCGCGGGCGATCGTGTTCGGCGCGATGCCCACGTCCGCCGCCAGCTGCCGCACCGTCGGCAGCCGCGTGCCGACCGCCAGGCGCCCGTCGTTGATCTGCTCCGCCAGCGACGACCGCACCTGCTCGTACGGCGGCACGGACGACCCCGGATCGACGCGGACGATCATCGGGCCGCCGCCACCAGCTCCGCCAGGTCCTCCGAGCCCGCGGGCAGCGCGTCGACCGGCCACCACCGCAGGTCGTCCGACTCGTCGCTGCGCACCGGCTCCGCCCCGCGCGGCGCGCGCACCGCGAACCGCACGTCGAAGTGCCGCGTCGGCACGCCGAGCGAGCACGTGATCGGGTGCACGTCCAGGTGCACCGGCTCCGGTTCGATCCGCAGGTCCTCGATCCCGGACTCCTCCCGCGCCTCCCGCAGGGCCGCTTCCACGAGCGAGGGGTCCGACTCCTCGCAGTGCCCGCCGAGCTGCAGCCACCGGCCGACTCGCGGGTGCAACGTCAGCAGCACCCGCGAACCGTCCGCGTCGAGCAGCACCGCCGAAGCCGTGATGTGCCCGGCCTCGCACGAACGCGAGCACGCGTCCTCCCGTGCCGCCAGGAACCCCAGGAACGCCTGCCGCAACGACTCCTGCGCCGCGGAAGCGGGACGCCATTTGTCCAGAGTGGACAGAGCGTCGGCGTGCAGTGTCACAGTTCCACCAGTCCTTCGCCGGGCTCCAGCGGCCCGCGTCCGGGCACCGCAACCGGGTGCCCGACCGCGACGGCGCCCAGCGGCTGCCACTCCGCGCCGAGCCCCAGCACGTCCCGCACCACGTCCGCCGCGAAGATCGTCGAGCCGATCCAGCACGAGCCCAGGTCCTCCGCCGCCAGCGCGACCAGGAAACCCTGCACCGCCGCGCCACCCGCGACCGTGAACATCGTGCGCTCGCAGGCGTTGCGCCGGTCGTCCGGATACGTGTGCGCGCCGTCGGGCACCAGGAACGGCAGGACGACCTCGGGCGCCTGGAACAGGATGTCGCCGCGGCTCACGCGCCGCGCGATCTGCTCGTCCGTGAACCCGTCGCCGCGCAGGTCCGCGCGCCACGACTCCCGCATCGCCTCCAGCAGTTTCGTGCGCAGGCCGCGGTCACGCAGCCACACGAACCGCACCGGTTTCGTGTGGTGCGGCGCCGGCGCGGTGAGCCCCGCGGCGATCGCCCGGCGCAGCGCCCCGGGATCGACCGCCTCGTCGGTGAACCGGCGAACGGACCGGCGGGCGGGCACCGCTTCACGGCGGCCCTGCGCGATCGCCTCCGTGACGCCGAGGCGGAACATGTCCTCCTCGACCGGGCGGACCAGCTTCCGGGCCGTCGAACCGTCGTCCACGAGGGACAGTCCGCGCACCACGGCGACCGGTGTCGCCTTCAGCTTGCCCTTGACCAAATCCGCCGCCGCGGCGATCTCGTCCGCCACGGCGATCTCGGTGACCTGCAGCTCGTTGCCCTGCCCGTCGACCTCACCCTCGTAGGAGTGCAGCACCTCCAGGCCCGACGAGCCGATCGCGGCGTCGGTCTGCCCGACGCGCCACGCGCGGCCCATCGTGTCCGTGATGACGACGGCGACCTCGACGCCGAGCCGTTCCCGCAGCCCGTTGCGCAACGCCAGCGCCGAAGCGTCGGGATCGGCGGGCAGCAGCGCGATCTCGCCCTTGTCCACATTGGAGGCGTCGACACCGGAAGCCGCCTGCACGATGCCGATGCGGTTCTGCGTGATGAGCGTGCGGCCGAACCGGGCCAGCACGCGCACCGCCTCCTCCTCGACGAGCCGCCGCCGCTCCGCGTCGCGCGCCTCCGGGTCCTCCGGCACCCGGACGAGCCGGCCCTCGGCCTTCGACACGATCTTGCTGGTGACCACGACGACGTCGCCGGACCGCAGCCACCGCGCCGCCGAGGCGATCGCGCCCGTCAGGTCGTCGCCGGGCCGGAACTCCGGCAGGCCCTCGACCGGCAGGACCTCCAGCCGGTCCGTGGAATGCTCAGTCAACGTCCACTCCGGACAGTTCGAGTGCCGCGCGGGCCATCGCCGCGGTGGCGTCCACGTCGGTCATCAGCAGCGGCACCGCCTGCACGGCCACCCCGGGGACGTGCACCGTCTCGCCCGACGCGACCAGCCAGCCGTCGAGCAGCCCGTCCTCCGACGTCTGCCGCGAGCCGTAGTGGCGGCCCACCGCCTCCGCCGAGGTCTCCACGCCGATGGCGGTCAGGCACGCGTCGGCCATGCCGCGCACGACCTTCCCGCCGATGATGGGGGAGATGCCCACGACACCGGCCGCGGTCTTGCGCAGGGCTTCACGCACCCCGGGCACGGCCAGCACGGTGCCGACCGACACGACGGGGTTCGACGGCGCGAACAACACGGCGTCGGCCTCGGCGATCGCTTCCAGCACGCCCGGGCCCGGTTTCGCCTCGTCCGCTCCGACCGGCACGATCGAGTGCGCGGGCAGCTCCGCGCGGTACCGCACCCACCACTCCTGGAAGTGCAGCGCCTTGCGCTGCCCGGCCTCCTCCGGGTCGTCGACCACCACGTGCGTCTCGACCCGGTCGTCGGTCATCGGGAGCAGCCGCACGCCCGGCTGCCACCGGTCGCACAGCGCCTCGGTGATCGCCGAGAGCGGGTAGCCCGCGCGCAGCATCTGGCTGCGGATCAGGTGCGTCGCGATGTCCTTGTCGCCGAGCCCGAACCAGCTCGGCTCGGCCCCGTAGGCGGCCAGCTCCTCCTTGACGACCCACGTCTCGCCGCTATGCCCCCAGCCGCGTTCGGTGTCGACCCCGCCGCCGAGCGTGTACATGCACGTGTCGAGGTCCGGGCAGATCCGCAGCCCGTGCATCCACACGTCGTCGCCGGTGTTGACGACGGCGGTGACCTCGTGGGGTGAGTTCCCTGGACCGACCGGGGGGAGGCCGAGCGCGGCCTTGACGCCGAGCAGGAAGCGGGCGCCGCCCACCCCGCCGACTAGTACGACAACCTTCACAGGGAGCGATCCTCGCACGCTGGCACCCAGTACCGGTACCGATGGTGCTCGCGGAACCCCAGCGCCTCGTAGAGCGCCAGCGCGGGCGCGTTGTCCACCGCGACCTGCAGCACGCACTCGGTCGCGCCGCGCTCGGCGGCCCAGACGCCCGAGGCCGCCATCAGCGCCTTCGCCAGCCCCCGCCGCCGGTGCTCCGGGCGGACGGCGAGACGTGAGATGTGCAGCAGGTCGCCGGTGATCGCGGCCCGCACGGCACCCGCCGTGACATCAGCCACGCCGTAGCCGATCTCGCCTGTCGTGAGCACGTGCCGTTGCGCCGGCGATGGCTCGCGTGCGCCCGCCGTCAGCTCCCACCAGTCGGGAGACGGCGCGGGTAGGAACTCGACCCCGTCCGCGCCCCGGCCGAGCGGCCCGAGCAGCACCGACACGAGGTGCCCGGCGGCGTGACCGGTGTTCGGCACCCAGCCCGCGGCCTCCACCGCCTGCTCGGTCTCGCTGCCCTCGACGGCGTGCACGACGGGCGGGATGCCGTGGGCGTGGGCGAAGTCACACACCCGCGCCAGGGCCTCCTCGACGGGCATGCCGGGGTCGCCGACGGCGAGCGCGCTGTTGGCGCGACCGGTGAACCCACCAGCGGCCCGAAGGCGCCAATCACCGAGTTTCTCCTCGGTGACGGCACGCCAGGCGTCGGCACACAGCAGCTCCAGGGTTCCGGTCGCGTCCATGCGGTCCATTGTGCCGACCTAAGGGTGCCCTTACCTGGGAATGGCGGGCCAGGAACGCGTAATGTCCGAGGTCGTAGCTGGATCTCATTCACACAGCAGGAGTGCGCAGTGACCTACGTGATCGCCGAGCCCTGCGTCGACGTGCTCGACAAGGCGTGCATCGACGAGTGCCCAGTCGACTGCATCTACGAGGGTGACCGGATGCTCTACATCCACCCCGACGAGTGCGTGGACTGTGGCGCCTGCGAGCCGGTGTGCCCGGTGGAAGCCATCTACTACGAGGACGACGTCCCCGACGACTGGGCGGCCTACACCAAGGCGAACGCGGACTTCTTCGAAAAGCTCGGATCCCCCGGCGGTGCCTCCAAGGTCGGCAAGACCAGCGACGACCCGCAGTGGATCAAGGACCTGCCCCCGCAGGGCGAATGACCGCACTGCCCGACTTCCCCTGGGACTCCCTCGCCGGGGCCAAGGCGACCGCGAACGCCCACCCGGGTGGCGTGGTCGACCTGTCCGTCGGCACCCCCGTCGACCCGGTCGCGCCGCGCATCCGGGAGGCGCTGGCCTCGGTGTCGGAGATCCCCGGTTACCCGCAGACCCACGGCACGCCCGAGCTGCGGGCGGCCGCGATCGACGCGCTCCGGCGGCGGCACGGCGTCACCGGCCTGGAGCCGGACGCCGTGCTGCCGACGATCGGTTCGAAGGAGCTGGTCGCCTGGCTGCCGAAGCTGCTCGGCGTCGGGCCCGGGGACACCGTGGTGATCCCGGAGCTGGCGTACCCGACGTACGAGGTCGGTGCGTTGCTCGCGGGGGCGTCCGTGCTGCGCTCGGACAGTCTCTTCGCGCTCGGGCCGCAGCGCCCGGCGATGATCTGGCTCAACTCGCCGTCCAACCCGACCGGGCGCGTGCTCGGCGTCGACCACCTGCGCAAGGTCGTCGAGTGGGCGCGCGAGCGGGACGTGCTCGTCGTGTCGGACGAGTGCTACCTCGCGCTCGGCTGGGAGGCCGAGCCGGTCTCGATCCTGCACCCGTCGGTCAGCGGCGGCAGCACGACGGGTCTGCTCGCCGTGCACTCGCTGTCCAAGTCGGCCAGCCTGGCCAGCTACCGCGCGGGGTTCGTCACGGGTGATCCGGCGGTGGTGGCGCGGCTGCTGGAGGTGCGCAAGCACGCCGGGATGATCGTGCCGCGCCCCGTGCAGGAGGCGATCACGGTCGCCCTCGCCGAGGACGACGTGCTCGCGACGCAGCGGGAGCGCTACGCCCGCCGCCGCACGGTGCTGCAGAAGGCGTTGCAGGACAACGGTTTCACGATCGACCACTCCGAAGCGGGGCTCTACCTGTGGGCCTCCCGAGGCGAGGACGCCTGGGCGACGGTGAACTGGCTCGCCGAGCGCGGCATCCTGGTCGCCCCCGGCACCTTCTACGGCCCGAAGGGCGGGCAGCACGTCCGAGTCGCCCTGACCGCGACGGACGAACGCGTCGAAGCGGCCGCGGAGCGGTTGGGCGGCTAGTAGTCCTTGCCCGTGAGTCCCCGGTAGACGAACCGGGTCAGCGCCTCCGTCAAGTCCTCTTCGGACAGTCCCGCCGGGGCGAGTTCCACGAAGCCGTCGACCAGTGCGGACATCAGCGCGACGCTGACCTCCGGCGGGGCGGGCAGGTCGAGGCCCGCCAGGTGGCCGATCAGATCCCGTCGCTGGACCTCGCCGAAGTGGGCGAACTTCTCGGCGAAGTCCTCGTTCACCAGCGCCGCCTGCCGCATCGCCAGCATCGTCGCCGCGTTGGCGCGGTGGAAGTCCAGGTACGCCTTGACGTGCCAGCGGACCGCGTCGGGGTCGGAGAAGTCCGACTTGTGCCCCTCCGTCGCCGCGGCTTCGTCGCTGTCGGCCGAGATGTCCGCCAGCAGTGCTTCGAGCAGTTCCTCCTTGCTGCCGAAGTGGTTGTAGAAGGACCCCGCCGCGCGCCCGGCCGCCGCCGTGATGTCGGTGATCTTCGTGTTCAGGTAGCCGCGCTCGGCGAACAGCCGCTTGGCCGCCGCCTTGAGCGCCGTCTCCGTCTCGGCCGCCTTCTCGCTGCGTTTCACGGCACCTCCTTGACATGGAACGCTAGCAGCGGGCACACTGAATCTAAATTCAGTGAATGGAGATTCATCCATGAACGTCCTCATCGCGGGTGGCGGTCCGACCGGGCTGACCCTGGCCATCGAGCTCGCCAGGCGGGGCATCGACGTGCGAGTCGTCGACAAGGCGACCGAGTTCTTCGCGGGCTCCCGTGGCGACGGGCTGCAGCCACGCACCCTCGAAGTGTTCGAGGACCTGGGCATGCTCGACGACGTGCTGGCCGCCGGGTCCCTGCCCGCGCCGATCCGCGTCCACCTCGGCGGGCGGTACGTGGAGGAGCGGTGGATGGCGCCGCTCCAGGAGCCGCGCCCTGATGTGCCGTACCCCAACAGCTGGATGCTGGGGCAGTCGCGGACCGAGGGGATCCTGCGTGCCCGGCTCGCCGAGTTCGGCGTGCACGTGGAGCTGAACACCGGGCTGACCGGGTTCGAGCAGGACGCCGACGGGGTCACGGCGACGCTGTCCACGGGCGAGGTCGTGCAGGCGGCGTACCTCGTGGGCGCCGATGGCGGCCGCAGTTCCGTCCGCAAGGCACTGGGCATCGCGTTCGAGGGGGTCACCGACGAGTCGATCCGGATGCTGCTCGGCGACGTCGCGGCCGACCTCGATCCGGCCTACGGGTACTGGTTCGCGACCGAGGCCGACCCGATGTCCGGGGTGGTGATGAGCCCGCTGCCGAGCGAGGGGTTGTTCCAGTTCGGCGCGCCGCTCGGCGAGGAGGACGCGGACCCGACGCTCGAGACGTTGCAGGCCAAGCTCGACGAGCTGAGGGCGGGTGTGCGGCTGGAGAAGCTCGCGTGGTCGACGGTGTGGCGGCCGAACGTGCGCCTCGCGGAGCGGTTCCGCGTCGGCCGGGTGTTCCTCGCCGGGGACGCGGCCCACGTGCACCCGCCGACGGGCGGGCAGGGGCTCAACACCGGCGTGCAGGACGCGTACAACCTCGGCTGGAAGCTCGCCGACGGCTCACCCGAACTGCTCGACAGCTACGAAACCGAGCGGCGTGCCGTGGCGGCACGCGTCCTGGGCGTCACCACCGAGCTCCTGCACAAGTACGTCGAAGGCAGCGAGGACGCGCACGAGCGCGGTGAGAACACCCGGCAGCTGGACATCAGCTACCGCACCACGGAGGGGGTGCTGGTGCCGGGCGACCGCGCCCCGGACGCGCCGGTGAAGGACGCGGACGGAAACCCGGTCCGGCTGTTCGAGCTGTTCCGCGGCCCGCACGCGACGCGGCTCGTGTTCGGCGCGCCCGCCCCGGCGGAGCCACACGCGTACGCGGTGCTACGGCCGGGGCAGACGGCGTCGGGCACGTACGTCGTCGACACCGAAGGGCACGCCTTCGCCGCCTACGACGCCTCAGACGGGACCGAGGTCCTCGTGCGCCCGGACGGTTACGTCAGTTCGCGTGCAGAGCGGCGTTGAGCTCGACGGTCGCGCCCGCCCGCGGCACCACCTCGACGGCGCCGGTGGTCGAGTTGCGGCGGAACAGGGCGTTCGAGATGCCCGACAGCTCCCGCGCCTTGACCGACCGGCCCTCGACGGTGACCTTCGTGCCCGCCGTGATGTACAGCCCGGCCTCGACGACGGAGTCGTCGCCCAGCGAGATGCCGACCCCGCCGTTGGCGCCGATGAGGCAGCGCTCGCCGAGCGAGATGACCTCCTTGCCGCCACCGGACAGCGTGCCCATGATCGAGGCGCCGCCGCCGACGTCGGTGCCGTCGCCCACGACGACCCCGGCCGAGACGCGGCCCTCGATCATCGACGCGCCCAGCGTGCCGGCGTTGAAGTTCACGAAGCCCTCGTGCATCACGGTCGTGCCGGGCGCGAGGTGCGCGCCGAGGCGCACGCGGTCCGCGTCCCCGATCCGGACACCGCCGGGCATCACGTAGTCGACCATCCGCGGGAACTTGTCGACGCTGTAGACGGTCACCGGGCCGCGGGCACGCAGCCGCAGGCGGGTGCTCTCGAAGCCCTCGACCTGGCACGGGCCGTGGTTGGTCCACACCACGTTGGCCAGCAGGCCGAAGATGCCGTCGAGGCTCTGCCCGTGCGGCTGGACCAGGCGGTGCGAGAGCAGGTGCAGACGCAGGTAGACGTCGTACGCGTCGGCCGGGGCGTCGGCGAGCCTGGCGATCGTGGTGCGCACGGCGACCACCTCGACACCGCGGGCGTCGTCGGGGCCCAGCAGCGCGGCGGCGTCCTCACCCAGCGCCTCGACGGCCTGCTCGCGCGAGAGGCGCTCCGTCCCCGCCTTGCCCGGGTCGCACAGCTTCGGGTGCGGGAACCAGGTGTCCAGCACGGTGCCGTCGGTCGTGACGGTCGCCAGCCCGACGCCGGAGGCGCCGGTCGTCTCGGGGTTCGGGGTCTCTTCGCTCACGGTCCACACCGTAACCGACCCCGGCTCAGCCGTTGACCAGCTGGGTGTCGACGAACTGCTTGAGGTCGCGCAGCGTGTTCGCGAGGTCCGACAACGTCGCTGAGCAGGGGGTTCCCGCGGTCATGACGGTCTCGCAGTGCGCGCCGCGGTACGCGCCGACGTTCTTGTCGAGCTGGTCGGCGAGGCGGTTCAGCTCGGGGTGCTTGGTGCCTGCCTGCTCGCGCACCATGCCCGTCGAGCTGCCCAGCTCGGTCACGTACTTCTCGCAGCCCTTCGGCGTCTGCTTCGCGGGGGCGGTGTAGCACGTGTCGGCGGTGTACACCCGCAGCTTCGTCGCGAGCGCTTCGGGCGTGGTCGCCGAACCGGCGCCCTTAGGCGTGGGACCGGCTTCGCCACTGCACCCGGCCAGCGCGAGTGCGAGGGCGAGAACTACCAGAGGCTTGCGCACGCTGACACCGTACGCGGCCCGGTTAAGGTCCTGGTCATGGCACTGGACCTGTACGCCGATCCCGTCGACATCACCGCCGAGCTGGTGGACATCCCGAGCGTCTCGGGGGAGGAGGCGGCGATCGCGGACGCCGTGCAGGAGGCGCTGACCAGGCAGGCCGGGCACCTGGAGGTCGTCCGCAACGGCGACGCCGTGCTCGCGCGCACCCACCTCGGCCGTCCGTCGCGCGTCATCCTCGCCGGGCACCTCGACACCGTGCCGGTCAACCAGAACCTGCCGCTGCGCCGCGACGGCGACACCCTGCACGGCCTCGGCACGGTCGACATGAAGGGTGGCGACGCGGTCTTCCTGAGCCTGGCAGCAACGGTGCGCGAGCCGCGCCACGACGTCACCTTCGTCTTCTACGACTGCGAGGAGGTCGAGGCGGTCCGCAACGGCCTCGGCCGCATCGAGCGCGAGCTGCCCGACTGGCTGCGGGCCGATCTGGCGATCGTCGGCGAGCCGTCGAACGCGGTCGTCGAGGCGGGCTGCCAGGGCACCATGCGCGTCGAACTGCGCACTGAAGGCCGTCGCGCCCACACCGCCCGCGCGTGGATGGGGGTCAACGCGATCCACGCGCTCGGCGAGCCGCTGCGGCGGCTGGAGGCGTACCAGGCGCGGGAGGTGGAGATCGACGGGCTGCGGTACCGGGAGGGGCTGCAGGCGGTGCGGATCTCCGGTGGCGTGGCGGGCAACGTCGTGCCGGACGAGGCGGTGCTCGCGGTGAACTTCCGGTTCGCGCCGGACCGCACGCCCGAACAGGCGGAGGCACACGTGCGCGAGGTGTTCGACGGGTTCGACGTGTCCGTCGTGGACTCCTCACCAGGTGCGTTGCCCGGCTTGTCGGCGCCGGCGGCGGCGGAGCTGGTGCGCGCGGCGGGCGGGCAGGCGGCCGCGAAGCTGGGCTGGACCGACGTGGCGCGCTTCGCCGCGCTGGGCATGCCCGCGGTGAACTTCGGCCCCGGCGACCCGACGCTCGCGCACACACGCGAAGAGTTCGTTCACGCGGCGGAAATCAGGCAGGTGGCCAGCGTGCTGCGCGAGTTTCTGTCTCCCGGATAGGCTCGCGAAGGTGACAGTGGACGAAAGCACCGACTACCCGGAGCACCCCCGCGAGAAGCACCGCGGACCGGTCGTGCTGCGGCGGGACAGCCGGCACGAGGACAGCACCACCGACCAGCGGCTGCTCGACGCACGGGGGCCGAGCGACTGGGTGCACACCGACCCGTGGCGGGTGCTGCGCATCCAGGCCGAGTTCGTCGAGGGCTTCGGCGCGCTCGCCGAGGTGCCGCGCGCGGTGACCGTGTTCGGTTCCGCCCGCACCCCGCGCGACCACCCCGAGTACGAGCTGGGCCGCAAGATCGGTGCGGCGCTCGCGCACGCCGGGTTCGCGGCGATCACCGGCGGCGGGCCGGGGTCGATGGAGGCGGTGAACCGCGGTGCCTCCGAGGCGGGCGGGCTGTCCATCGGGCTGGGCATCGAGCTGCCGTTCGAGCAGGGCCTCAACCCGTGGGTGGACCTCGGGGTGAACTTCCGGTACTTCTTCACCCGCAAGACGATGTTCATCAAGTACGCACAGGCCTTCATCTGCCTGCCCGGCGGGTTCGGCACGCTCGACGAGCTGTTCGAGGCGCTGACACTGGTGCAGACCAAGAAGGTCACGAAGTTCCCGGTCGTCCTGTTCGGACGGTCGTACTGGGGCGGGTTGTACGACTGGGTGAAGAGCACCGTGTACGGCGAGGGCAAGATCGGCGAGAAGGACCTCGCGCTGCTGCACGTCACCGACGACATCGACGACGCGGTGCGCGTCGTGCTGGAGTCGTACAAGGCTTGGGAGGACACGCACTAGTGCGCCGGATCTGCGTTTTCTGCGGTTCGTCCACGGGCCGCGACCCGGTGTACGCCGAGCAGGCCGCCGCGCTCGGCAAGCTGCTGGCGGAGCGCGGCATCGGGCTCGTCTACGGCGGGGCGAGCGTGGGCATCATGGGCATCGTCGCCGACGCGGCGCTGGCCGCCGACGGCGAGGTCTTCGGTGTCATCCCGCAGCACCTGAAGCGGGTCGAGATCGCGCACGCGGGCCTGACCGAACTGCACGTGACCGCCGACATGCACGAGCGCAAGGCGAAGATGGCCGAGCTGTCCGACGGCTTCCTCGCGCTGCCCGGTGGTGCGGGCACGCTGGAGGAGCTGGCGGAGATCTGGACGTGGGCGCAGCTCGGCCTGCACGCGAAGCCGCTCGGGCTCGTGGACGTCGCCGGGTACTACCGCCCGCTGCGCGAGTTCGCCGACCACATGGTCGCGGAGGGCTTCCTCCGGCAGGAGCACCGCGACCTGCTGTTCGTCGACTCGGACCCGGCCGCGCTGCTGGACGCCTTCGCGGAGTACGAGGCGCCCGACGTGGCGAAGTGGCTCAGGTAGGGACGGTCCGGACCTCGACACCGGGCCGCTCGTCGAAGCGCGCCGCGACGTCGGTGGTCACCAGGACCCGCCCCGCCGCCCTCGCGATGGCGGCGATCATCAGGTCCAGCGGCCAGCGTTCGTGGCCCGTGCGCCACGTGTGATCGAGCAACTCCGCAGGGACCGTCGCGGTGTGTTCGTCGTAAGGGATCACGGGCATGGCTTCGAGGAGCCGGTCGAGGAAAGCTCGCTGCGCAGCGGCCCGGGCCGGATCCTGGTCCCTGCGCACAGGGGCGAACGGCGCTGATCAGGACACCGGTGTCGAGGCTCAACCGAGCCACGGGTCCCGGTCCAGGGGGCTCGACCGCATCGCGGACTGACGCGACGTTCTCGGCGAATCTGTCGTCGAGGGCGGGCTACCCCGCCACTCAGCCAGGACCTCGTTGACCACAGCGGCATTCGCCCGAGGAGCAGGGGCGATCATCGCGATCCGCTTCCCCTTGCGCCGGACCACGATGGTCTCGCCCCGCTCGACCGCGTCCAGCAGCTCGGAGAAGTGCCGCGAAGCCTCTGCCTCACGCCGCTTCGCCGGGCCGCTTGTGGTAGCGGTCCACGTACTCGAGCTCCGACAGCTCCAGGATCGCGTACATGATCTCGTCCGTCACCGCCCTGCGGATGGCGGGCGAGTTCTCCATGCCCGCGTACCGCGAGAAGTCGAGCGGCTTGCCGAACCGGACGCACACCTTCGCCAGCCGGGGGACCTTCTTGCCGATCGGCAGCATCTTCTCCGTGCCGGTCAGCGCCACGGGCACCACCTTCGCGCCCGTGGTCAGTGCCAGCGCCCCGACGCCGGTGTGCCCGCGGTGCACGCGCCCGTCCAGTGACCGGGTGCCCTCGGGGTAGATGCCGAACGCGCCGCCCGCCTCCAGCACCTTGCGCGCCGCCTCCAGCGCCGCCATCCCGGCCGCCGCGTTGCCGCGCTCGACCGGTACGTAGTTCAGCCCGCGGAGGAAGCCGGCGACCAGCCGCGCCTTGGGACTTCTGCCGGTGAAGTACTCGGCCTTCCCGAGGAACGACACCGGGCGCGGCGCGACGATCGGGATGACGAACGTGTCCACCGCCGCCCGGTGGTTCGACGCCAGGATCACGGGCCCCGTCAGCGGGACGTTCTCCGCTCCGTGGACCTCGGGCCGGTACACCAGCCGGGCCAGCGGTGCCAGCACCAGCCGGATCAACAGCTGCAACAAGACTCCTCCAGACCTCTACCTCCCCAGGATGACATCCCGGCGGCCCCGATTCCCAGTCGCTCCGGACACCGCGGCCGCCGGTGTGCCACGATCGACCCGTGACGACCGCGCTCATCTACCTCGTTGTCATGCTGCTCGTCGCCGCGGTGGTGTTCCTGCTGGCCGCCGTGGTGTTCGGGCGCGGCGAGGAGCTGGCCCCCCTGCCGCCGGGCAGCTCACCCACCCGGCTGCCGGTCCGCGACATCACCGGCGAGGACGTGCGGGCGGTGAAGTTCCAGCTGGTCCTGCGCGGGTACAAGATGTCCGAAGTGGACTGGGTGGTGCGCAGGCTCGGCGCCGAGATCGACACGCTGCGTGACCGGATCGCCGAGCTGGAAGCGCAGCGCGCGGGACAGTCCTGATGTCCGACCTCGT
The DNA here is from genome assembly GCF_039542405.1 of Amycolatopsis dongchuanensis. Taxonomy (NCBI): domain Bacteria; kingdom Bacillati; phylum Actinomycetota; class Actinomycetes; order Pseudonocardiales; family Pseudonocardiaceae; genus Amycolatopsis; species Amycolatopsis dongchuanensis. Next base: position 11,861 of record NZ_BAABIB010000082.1, on the reverse strand, counting down.
CTTCTCCGTCGACGTCGCCGCCCCCGCAGGGACCACCTGGCTCGCGCTCACCGACTGGACGCGGCAGGGCGAGTGGATGCTCGGCACCGACGTGCGCGTCGTGTCGGGTGACGGGCGCAGCGTCGGGTCGCGGCTCGCCGCGTTCACCGGCGTCAAGGGGATCGGCTTCACCGACCTGATGGAGATCACCACGTGGGAACCGCCGCTGCGGTGCACCGTGCGGCACCTCGGTTCGGTCGTCCGCGGCAGCGGGGCCTTCCACGTGCAGCCGCGCGGGCCGCAGTCCTCCACGTGCGTCTGGACCGAGAGCCTCGACATCCCCTTCGGGCTGCTCGGCAGGCTCGGCTGGCCGGTCGTGCGGCCGGCGTTCGGGATCGGGGTGCACCGCTCGCTGAAGCGGTTCGCCGAGTTCGCCGCCGACTACACGATGGGGGTGCCGTGACCGCCGCACCGGGTGAGGACGGCGTGTTCCGGTGTCCGTGGGGCAACAGCGCCCCCGAATACGTCGTCTACCACGACACCGAATGGGGGGTGGAGCTGCACGGCGACGACGCCCTGTACGAGCGGCTCTGCCTCGAAGCGTTCCAGTCCGGGCTGTCCTGGATCACCGTGCTGCGCAAGCGCGAGGCGTTCCGCCGGGCCTTCGAGGGGTTCGTGCCCGAGAAGGTGGCCGCGTTCGGTGAGGACGACGTCGCGCGCCTGCTCGCCGACCCCGGGATCATCCGGAACCGGGCGAAGATCCAGGCGGCGATCACCAACGCCCGTGCCGTCGCCGGGCTGGACCGGCCGCTCGACGAGCTGCTGTGGTCCTTCGCCCCGGCCGGGCCCCGGCAGCGCCCGGAAACCATGGCCGACGTCCCGGCGATCACGCCGGAGTCGACGGCCATGGCCCGTGAGCTGAAGAAACGCGGCTTCGCGTTCGTCGGCCCCACCACCTGCTACGCGCTGATGCAGGCCACGGGCATGGTCGACGACCACCTCACCGGCTGCTTCCGCGCCGCCTGACCCGTCACTTGCCCTGGAAGACGGGCTTGCGCTTGGCGACGAACGCCTCGACCGCCTCGCGGTGGTCGGCCGTGGCGCCGAGCGCGGTCTGCGCGGCGTCCTCGGCGGCGAGCGCCTCCTCCAGCGTGCTCTCCGCGGCGGTGGTCAGCACCTCCTTGATCTTGGCGTAGCTGACCGTCGGCCCGGCGGCGAGTTTCGCCGCGACGGCGTGCGCCCGATCCGCCAGCTCCTCGTCCGGCACCACCTCGCCGACCAGTCCCAGCCGCAACGCCTCGTCCGCCTCGACGGTCCGCGCGAGCAGCATCAGCTCGGCCGCGCGGCCGTAGCCGACGAGCCGCTGCAACGTCCACGACGCACCCGAGTCGGGGCCGAGCCCGACGTTCGCGAACGCCATCAGGAAGTTGGCCGAGCTTGCCGCGATCCGCAGGTCGGAGGCGTAGGCGAAGGCCGCGCCCGCCCCCGCGGCCGGCCCGTTGACGGCCGCGACGACCGGCTTCGGCATGTCCACGATGGCGCGGACGATGGGGTTGTAGTGCTCGGCGACGGTGCGCAGCGGCGCGTCGTCGCCCGACTGCAGCAGGCCCACGTGCTCCTTCAGGTCCTGCCCAGCGCAGAACGCCTTCCCGGCGCCGGTGAGCACGACTGCGCGCACCTCCGGCGCGGCCGCGGCCTCGCGCAGCGCCGTGAGCAGGCGCTCCTTGAGCTCGACGGTGAGCGAGTTGTAGGCCTTCGGCCGGTTGAGCGTCAGGGTGCGCACACCGTCGGCGTCGGCGGTCAGCAGCACTTCTTCGGTCGTCACGGGTCTCCTCCTGGCAGCAAAGCCTGTTCGCGCGGCACGGAGGCCGCATACCAGCACCTATGCAAACACGAAAAGATCGGTCCGCGTTCGCACGCCCGCGTTGATGAGGGAGAATGACACCGACACCCGGTTGGCTCAGACAAGCGCGACCCGGGCGCGCCGGTTGAGACGGAGGGAGCACGCTATGGCGGCCATGAAGCCCCGGACCGGAGATGGTCCCCTCGAGGTGACTAAGGAGGGGCGGGGCCTCGTGATGCGCGTGCCGCTGGAGGGCGGCGGGCGACTCGTCGTCGAACTGTCGGCCGAGGAGGCCAAGGACCTGGGCGTCGCCCTGCAGGAAGCCACCAGCTAGTACCCGTCTCACCTCCTCCTCTTCCCCGCCGGCTGACGAGTGGTCAGCCGGTCTTTCGCCGTCCCCTCCGGAGGCCTTCTTGCCGCGCTTTCCCCTGCCGCCCGTGCCCAGTCCCCTGATCGACGTCGAGCTCTCCGGGTCGCCGCGCCGAGGCGTGCCGACCGCGGTCGTCGACACCGGCAAGGCCGGGGACGTGCGTGACGCCGACGGCGAGTTCCGCTGGCTCGTCGGCGTGGGGGAGGGCTCGGCGAAGGACTGGCGCACGGCCGGCGCCGCGCTGGTGCGCGCGGCGCGGGCCGACGGCGAGAAGCCGGCCCGGGACGTGCAGGTCCAGCTGGCGCCGGACGCGCGCGTGCCCGAGTTCGTGCTCGGCGCGCTGCTGGGGGGTTACCAGTTCAAGGTCAGCGCGGACACGCGCCCCGGCCTGCGGACGCTGCGGTTGATCACGGCTTCGGCTGACCAGGATGCCGTCGCCCGTGTCCGCGAGCTGGCCGCCGCGACGGCGCTCGCCCGCGACCTGGCGAACACCCCGTCCAACATCAAGAACCCGGCCTGGCTCGCCGAGACGGCCGAGCGGGTCGTGACCGGCGCCCCCGGCGTGCGGGCGACGATCCGTGACGAGGCCTGGCTCGCCGAGCAGGGCTTCGGCGGGGTGCTCGCCGTCGGCGGCGGCTCCGCCAGCCCGCCCCGGCTCATCGAGCTGACCTACCGGCCGCGCGGCGCTGCGAAGCACCTGCTGTTCGTCGGCAAGGGCATCACGTTCGACACTGGCGGCCTGTCCATCAAGCCCGCCGAGGGCATGCACCTCATGCGCACCGACATGGCGGGCGGGGCCGCGGTGATCGCCGCGCTGCGGGCGATCGCCACCCTGCGGCTCGACGTGCGCGTGACCGCGCTCGTGCCCGCGGCGGAGAACCACGTGTCCGGCGGCTCCTACCGGCCGGGCGACGTCGTCCGCCACTACGGCGGGAAGACCACCGAGGTCGGCAACACCGACGCCGAAGGCCGCATGGTCCTCGCGGACGCCCTCGTCTACGGCATCCGCCGGTTCCGCCCGGACGCCGTCGTCGACGTGGCGACGCTGACCGGCGCCATGAAGGTCGCGCTCGGCGTGCGCACCGGCGGTCTGTTCGCCACGGACGACGAGCTCGCGAAGCGGCTCGCGGAGGCCGGGGAGCGCACGGGCGAGGCGTTCTGGCGGATGCCGCTGCTCGAAGCGCACGCCGAAGCCGTCCGCGGCGAGCTCGGCGACGTCAAGCAGGCTCCCGGCGGTCCCGGTGGCATCACGGCCGCGTTGTTCCTGCGGGAGTTCGTCGACGGCGTGCCGTGGGCGCACCTCGACATCGCGGGGCCGGCCCGTGCCGACAAGACGTACGCCGAGGTGGTGCCGGGTGCGACCGGGTTCGCCGCCCGCACGCTGGTGGAGCTGGCCGCCTCCTACGCCTGAGCCCGCACGTGGTCCCGGAACAGCCGGACCGCGGGCGTGAAGCGCTCCGCCGCGGGCCACGTCAGGCAGATGGTGCGGCTGACCTTCGGCGAAAGCGGGATCTCGACGACCCCGGCCGGCGGTTCGAGGCCGAACCGCGGTAGCAGCGCGACACCCAGCCCGGCCGCGACGAGGCCGCGCACGGTGTCGGACTCCTGCCCCTCGAACGCGATCCTCGGCTCGAACCCCGCTTCGGCACACAGGGCGTCGGTGATCTGCCGGAGCCCGTAGCCGTGTTCGAGGGTCACGAACTGCTCCTCGGCGAGCTCGCCGAACCGGATGCGTGAACGCCCGGCGAGGCGGTGTCCCTCGGGAACGGACAGCAGCAGGTCCTGCTCGGCGAGCGCGACCGAGGCCAGTGCGGGGTCGTCCGGGACCGGGGCGACGAGCGCGAGGTCGAGCTCGCCCGCGGCGAGCCGGTCGAGGATGTGCTGGCGTGAGCCCTGCACGAGCGTGAACCGGACGTTCGGGTAGCGCTCGCGGAAGCCCCGCACGAACTTCGGCACCAGCGAGCGGCCGAGCAGGTGCAGGAAGCCGAGCACGACGTGCCCGCGGTCCGGCTCGACCTCTTCCCGCGCCTGCCGCGCCCCGGCCTCGACGGTCGCGAGCGCGCGGGCGGCGGTGTCCGCGAGGATCGTGCCCGCCCTGGTCAGGCGGATGCCGCGGCCGACGGGTTCGGTGATCGGCGCGCCGAGAGCGTCGGCGAGTGCGGCGAGGCGGCGGCTCACCGTGGGCTGGGGGATGCCGAGCAGGTCGGCCGCGCGCGTGATGTTGCCCGTTTCACGCAGGGCCGACAGCAGGGCCAGGTGCGGGGCCAGCGCGGTGACGAGCCGCTGGTCAGCGGACGGTGACGCGAATTCATTCGGCACGGTATCGATACTGCCACTTGAACGTATTAGACGTATTGATTAGGAGTGCTTAGCGTCGACGGGGTGACCGCTGCTGACCTCGCCGTTTCCGCCCCTGCCGAGACCCGGCGCGTCAAGACGGCCGTCGCCGCCGCCGGGATCTCGTCCTTCGCACTGCTGTACGCGCCGCAACCCGTGTTGCCACAGCTCGCCGCGCAGTACCACCTGGACCCGGGTTCGGCGTCGCTCGCGGTCAGCGTCGCGACGGGGGCGCTGGCGCTCTCGGTGCTGCCGATCGCGGCGTTGTCGGAGATCGTGGGGCGGCGGCCGGTGATCCTGACCTCGGTGATCGCGTCGGCGGTGCTCGGCCTGCTGCTGCCGCTCGCGCCGTCGTACGGGGTGCTGCTGGTGCTGCGGGCGCTGCAGGGGATCGCGATCGCGGGGTTCCCGGGCGTCGCCGCGGCCTACCTCGTCGAGCAGCTGGGGAAGAAGGGCGTGGCGGCGGCCGTCGGCGCGATGATCGCGGGCAACACCGTGGGCGGCATGCTCGGCAGGCTCGCGGCGGGCTTCAGCGCGGAGGCGTTCGGGTACCACGGGGCGCTCACGGTGGTCGGCGGGCTGGGGCTGGTGTTCACGGTGCTGACGGTGCTTTCGCTGCCGCCGGCCACGCGGGCGCGTTCGCGGTCTTCATTGGGGCGGCCTTTGCGCGGGGTGCTCGCGGGGGTCGCGGCGGCGCTGGGGAAGCCGATCCTGCTGGCGCAGTACGCGGTGGCGTTGCTGGCGATGGGCTCGTTCGTGGCGTTGTACAACGCGGCGGGGTTCCGGCTGACGGGTGCGCCGCTGGACCTGTCGCCCGCGATCGCGTCGCTGGTGTTCCTGGCTTACGCGATGGGATCCGTGTCGTCGGCGACGGTGGGCAGGCTGGTCGGGCGGTTCGGGCGGGTGCGTTCGGCGGTGGGGGCGCTGCTCGTCACGGCGGCCGGGGTGCTGCTCACGTTGCCGGATTCGCTGGTGGTCGTGGTGCTGGGGTTCGTGGTGCTGACGGGCGGTTTCTTCGCGGCACACGCCGTGGCGAACAGCTGGGCCGCGGCGGAGGCGCCGGAGGGCGCGAGGGGCCAGGCGTCGGGGACGTACACGCTGTCGTACTACCTGGGCAGCAGCGTGGGCGGCACGGTGGGCAGCGTGATCTACGCGAAGGCCGGCTGGCCGTGGCTGGTCGCCGCGACGGTCTGCTGGCTGCTGCTCGCGGTGGCGACGGTGGCGGTGACGGCGCGGCGGGGTGCGGCGATGTGAGTTGTGGCGGCGGTCGGCCGCGGGGTGGTTGGCCGCCGCGGGTGGCGGCTGGAGGCGGCGCGTTGTGGCGATGGCCGTCGGTGGCGGCCGGGGGTGGCGGTCGAGGGTTGGACGTCGGCGCGGGGCGCCGGGCGGCGGGCGAGGGTTGGAGGTTGGCGCGGGGCGGCGGTGCGGGCCGCGGGGCGGGCGGAGGGGGCGTTGTGGCGGTTGGCCGCCAGGTGGCCGGTGGCGGCCGAGGGTTGGAGGTTGCGCGGGGCGGCTGGGCGCGGAGCGCTGCAGGGTGGGTGAGCAGCGGCGGCGGTCGGCGTTAGGCGGGGGCGGGCGCTGGCGGGGCAGCCCCCGCGGCGGGAACCGCGGAGCGGAGGCCGCCGGTAGGCGCGGCCGGGCGCTGGGCCGGGCGGAGGGGCGAGGCGGGGCCGGGTGAGGGGCGAGGCGGGGCTGGGCGGCAGGTGTGCGGCGGGACGCTGCCCGCCGTGCTGCGGGAGGCGATGCGGTGGGAGCCGGTGAGGGGCGCGGCTGAGCGCGGCCGTTCTCCGGGCGCGCCGGAGGTCCGAACGTCGCGGTGAATCGCGGTGGGGCGCGCAGCGGGCGCGGCCCGTGCGAAGCGCTGACGCCGCTGCCCGCCGGTCCCCGGAGGCAGCCACGGTCCCCGGGGCAGCCGTTCCCGAAGGCAGGCCACCCCGGGCCGTCCCGTCGTCAGCTGCCTGTCGGGAGGAGCACCGGGCGTGGTGCGTTCCGGGGCGAGGCCAGCGGCGGGAGGGCGACGAGCACCGGCGCGTCCCACTCCGGGGCCACGTCCAGCCACACCTCGCGGTGGTGCACCGGGCGGCACGGCGTGACGTGCACCGGCTCCCGCGCCGCCCCCGAGATGCCTCGGCGGGGGACCAGCTGCGCGACCGGGCCGTCACGCGCGGGCAGCGCCGAAGCGAGCAGCCAGTAGGCCCCAGGCGGCACGTCGACCAGCAGGAAATCGCCCGTTTCGCCCAGGAGTGTGCCGCACACCGGGAAACCCCGTGCGGTCCGCTTGTGGAACAGCCCGACGTAGACCGACGCCGTGCCGACCGCCGCCTGCGCGGCCGCGCTCAGCCGCACCGTGCCGGTGACCGTGCCGCCACCTCGAGCGGTTCCGGGGACGATCAACGGCTGTGGCGGATCGTCCACCAGGACGTCCGGCAGCTGCCGGAACCGCGCCGGCGACTGCCCGACCGCCGCCGTGAAGCGCGTCGTGAACGTGCCCACCGACGAGAAACCCACCTCGTGGCAGATGTCGACCACGCGCTCGTCCGTGGCCAGCAACAACTGCTTCGCCCGCTGGAACCGGTGCGCCGCCAGGAACTGCCCCGGCGGCTGCCCGTGCGCCCGCTCGAAGGCCCGCGCCAGGTGGAACGGGCTGTAGCTGACGTGGTCGGCCACGTCACCCAGCGTGACCGCCTCCGTGCACCGCCCGGCGAGGAACCGGGCCGCCTCGACCACCGCTTCCCGCACCGCACCTCCTCCTTCCCGTGACGTGCGCCACGGTAGCCGAGGGGTACGACAAAATCAGGCGCGCACGGCCGCGACCAGCAGCCCGGCACCGACGGGCAGCAACGCGGGCACGAGCCGCTCGTCCTCGCGCAAGGCCCTGGCGAGCTCGCGGGCCGCCAGCACACCCGGATCACGGCGGGCCGGGTCCGCCCGCGGCGCCAGCACCCCGTGGAACGCGATGACCCCGCCCGGCCGCAGCAGGTGCACGCCGTGCTCGTAGTAGCTCGGGTACTCCGCCCTCGCCGCGTCGACGAACACCAGGTCGTACCCGCCGCTGGTGAGCCTGGGCAGCACGTCGAGCGCGCGCCCCATGATCAGCCGCGTGCGCCCCGGCGGGAACCCGGCCTCAGCGAACGTCTTCCGCGCGACCCGGTGGTACTCCGGTTCAAGGTCGATGGACGTCAGCACACCCTCCGGCGCCATGCCCCGCAGCAGGTACAGCCCGCTGATCCCCGTGCCGGTGCCGATCTCGACCACCGCGCGCGCCCGCAGGCTCGCCGCCAGGAAGCACAGTGTGGCGCCGGCCGCGGCGTCGAGCGCGCCGCAGCCCAGGTCCTCCGCGCGCAGGCGGGCGGTCAGCAGGACGTCGTCGTCGGGCAGGTAGCTCGCGGCGAAGTCGGTGACGCCGGCGTGCGTCTCGGAGGTCACGCGGGAAAGGTTAGCGCTGGTCGTCGCCAAATTCGTGCAAGACGTGCACACTTCTCTCAGGTGCCTCTCAGTCGGATCTCACTAGACGCATAAGGAGACCCGGCAAGCTCGGGTCTAACAGTTGGGAACACGGCGTGGCCGGACCACGTTGGACCGAGCAGTAGGGAGAACTGCCTGATGGAGGTGCCTTCCCCGCCGATGCAGAAGAGCCCGATGAACGAGCAGCTCGCGACCGAGGGGCGGCCGGTGACGGTCGACGAGGCCGCGTGGACGCCGCCGTCCTGGGACGAGGTGGTGCGGGAACACGCCGACCGGGTCTACCGGCTCGCGTACCGCCTGACCGGCAACACCCACGACGCCGAGGACCTCACCCAGGAGACCTTCATCCGGGTCTTCCGGTCACTGGCCTCCTACAAGCCAGGCACCTTCGAGGGCTGGCTGCACCGCATCACCACGAACCTCTTCCTCGACATGGCGCGCCGCCGCTCGCGGGTGCGCATGGAGGGGCTGCCCGAGGACACCGACCGGATCGTCGGCGACGACCCGAGCCCGGAGCAGGTCTACAGCGACTCGCACCTCGACCCGGACCTGCAGGCCGCGCTCGACGAGCTGCCGCCGGAGTTCCGCGCCGCGGTGGTGCTGTGCGACGTCGAAGGACTGTCCTACGAGGAGATCGGCGCCACGCTCGGCGTTAAGCTGGGCACGGTGCGCAGCCGCATCCACCGCGGCAGGCAGGCGCTGCGCGCCTCGCTCGAACGGCGGCGTGCGCTGAAGGAGGATTCCGTGGAGGCTTCCGCATGACCGATCTGCGAGGCCGGGGTCTGCTTCCCGAGTCGCATCTGCTTCCCGACGCGGTCGTCGCCTTCGTCGACGGTGAGCTGTCGCTGGGTGCACGGGACCGCGCCGCTTCGCACATCGCCGGGTGCCCGTGCTGCGCCGCGGAGGTGGCGGCGCAACGGCAGGCCCGCGCCGCGGTGAAACGCGCCGGGGCCCCCAGCATGTCGGCCGGTTTCCTGGCGAGCCTGCGGGCGATCCCGGAGCACACCGACCTGCCGACGTCACCGGACAACCTCGCGGTCAGCGAGGACGGGCAGCTGGTCGCGATCCAGCGGCCCGACCGCGTCGCCGGGCTGCGGCACATGCCGTCCGTGCTCGGTTCGTCCCAGCCGCTCGGTTCGAGCACGGCGCTGGGCCACGGTTCCGCGGTGCTCAACTCGCACCGGTCCAGCTCCGTCCGCAAGCGCGCCGCGCAGGGCGCCGGCGTCGTCGTGTCGGGCATCGTGCTGAGCGCGCTCGCGATCGTCGCGACCTCCGGTGGCGGCAGCGAGCCGGTCACGCCGCAGCCGGCGGGCACGCCGGGCGTGCTGCGGGCCCAGTTCGGCGGCCAGCCGCCGGCGCCGACCAGCACCACCACGACCACGCCGAGCACGACCACCCCGGTCGCGCCGGGGCGCTGACGCTCGTTTCACCGTACTGGCGAGACCATGTGGCGTAGGGTTCCGCCGAGCCCGCGAAGTCCGTCCAGCCCCGGGGAACGATGAGTCAGCCCACCATGCCAGAGGAGAACCCCGGCGAGTCCAGGCTCGCCCCGAAACCCCTGGACCGTCCCCCGGTCGACCCCGAGCAGGCCGCCGCGTTCGGCAGGCCGCGGGGGGTGGACGGCGCTTTCGACAAGCTCTACGTGCCGAACGGGCGCAGCTCCGCGCCGATCATCACCAAACCGCCCGCGCCCGAGTCGCTCGCCGAGGCGTTCGGACGGCCGCCCGGTGCCGAGGACGTGCTGCTGCAGCGACCGGCGACCGGGACGGGCAGCCCGAACGAGGGGGCCGAGCCGCCGCTGTGGGCCGAGAAGGCGGACCCGTGGCGCGATCCCGGTGCCCCCGCCGTGCTCGGCGGCCCGGCGCTGGAAGCCGAGGACGAGAAGAACGGTGAGGAACGGCCGCGGGGTGCGCTGCTCTCCCTGCCCGAGGTGCTGTTCGGCCGCCGGGTCAAGCCCGTCGCGCTGGGCCTGCTCGGCGTCATCTGCCTGCTGATCGGCGCGGTGGGCGGCGTCGTCGGCTGGGGCATCGCGCGCACCGGCAACTCCCTCACCGGCACCGCCACGATCTCCGAGGCGGAGGCGGGCAAGGAGCGGGCGCCCGGGTCCATCGCCGACATCGCGGCCCGCGTGTCGCCCGCGGTGATCTCCATCGAGGTCAAGTCGGGGGACACGGGCAGCGTCGGCTCGGGCGTGATGATCGACCCGCAGGGCTACGCCATCACCAACAACCACGTCATCTCGCTGGCCACCAGCGACCCGCAGGCCAAGATCACCGCCGTGTTCACCGACGGCACCCGCACCGAGGCCAAGGTCGTGGGCACCGACCCGAAGACCGACCTCGCGGTGATCAAGGTGGCGGTGCGCAACCCCGTGGTGATCCAGATCGGCAAGTCGGCCGACCTGGAGCCGGGTGACTCCGTGATCGCCGTCGGCTCCCCGCTCGGCCTGCAGAACACCGTGACCGCGGGCATCGTCAGCGCGCTGCACCGGCCCATCACGGCGCAGGGCGAGAACGGCGAACCGCCGGTCACCTACGACGCCATCCAGACCGACGCGCCCATCAACCGCGGCAACTCCGGCGGGGCGCTCGTCGACTCCACGGGCGCGCTGGTCGGCATCAACTCGTCGATCCGCACCGACAGCGGCGAGGCCGGGCAGGGCGGCAGCATCGGCATCGGGTTCGCCATCCCCGCCGACGACGCGATGAAGATCGCGAAGGTGCTCATCAGCAACGGTCAGGTCAAGCACGCCGACATCGGCGTCAACGCGGCCTCGGTCTCGGCGGACACGTCGGAGGGCGCGCAGGTGCTCAACGTCGCGGACGGCGGGCCCGCCGCGCGGGCCGGTATCGCCGAGGGCGACGTGATCACGAAGGTCGGCGACCGGCTCGTGCGCAATGCCGCCGAACTCACGGTCGCCGTGCGTGCGCACAACGCGGGCGAGGTCGTCCCCGTTCAGGTGGTCCGGCAGGGGAGACCTCTTGTCGTCGACGTAACCCTGGGTTCCGATTAGCGGGGTACGCTGAGCCCGCAAGGGTCACGAGGAGGTTCGCTGATGTTCGAAAGTGTGGGCTGGGGCGAGATTCTCGTGCTCATCGTGGCCGGGCTGTTCATCCTGGGCCCCGAACGGCTGCCGGAGGCGGCCTCGTGGCTGGCGAAGGGTGTGCGGAAGGTGCGCGAGTTCGCCACCGGCGCGCGGCAGCAGCTGCGGGACGAGATGGGCCCCGAGTTCGAGGAGTTCCGCAAGCCGCTGGAGGACCTGCGGCAGCTGCGCAACTTCGACCCGCGCCGCGCGATCACGAACCACCTCTTCGACGGCGACCCCGATCCGCTGGGGTTGAACGGGATGAGCGGCGGGAGCACGAAGCCGAACGGGTATCCGGCGGTTTCGGGTAAGGCCGAGGAGTCGTTGAAGCCGGGGGAGAAGCCTCCGGTGGATCCGGATGCTACTTGATCTTTGGTTTCGTTTAGGGATGTTTGACGGGTTGGTGGGCGGTGCCGGTCGCCGTGCGGGCTGCCGGTTTACCGCCCTTCGTGCCCGATCGTCTTACGCCCGGGCGGCCGAGTAAAGGGCGCCTTCGGCGTCGCTGCGCGATGGCTTCGCCTCACCCTTGACTCGGCCGCCCGGGCGCAAAGCGGGCTGGGGACGAAGGGCCCGGGGGGCCTAACGGCGTTGCCGTTGGCCGCTGGCGCGGCCTCGGCATACAGGTGGGCGGGTGGCGCCATTGGCCGCTGGCGCGGCCCCGGCATACAGGTGGGCGGGTGGCGCCATTGGCCGCCCTGGCGGGCGGCCTCGGCAATCTGGCGGCTAAGAGCGTGTCTCACTTGGATCTTGAGGGAGGTGTGGGCAAGATCGTGGCGTGATGG
>NZ_BAABIB010000081.1:39758-72076 GCF_039542405.1 Amycolatopsis dongchuanensis | reverse complement strand
AGCGCCGATGGTACTGCACTCGTGAGGGTGTGGGAGAGTAGGACACCGCCGAACTCAAATTGGAAGCCCCGGGGCTTCGGTCGAGAAGAAATTCTCCCGAAGCCCCGGGGTTCTTTTTTTTGCGCGTCCGGCAGCCCAACCGGGGCGACGCCCGCGGCTGGAGCTGGGCAGGAAATCAATCCCGGCGGGAGCTGAGCAGGGACTCGACGTCCTGCCGCAGGGCTGCCAGGCGGGAAGTCGCACGAGCCCGCGCCTCGGCTAGTGAACCGGTGACCGGCTCCACGACCTGCAGGTACGTCTTCAGCTTCGGCTCCGTGCCGGACGGGCGGATCACCACCCGCAGGCCCTCGCCGGTGATGCGGATGGCGTCCGCGCCCGGCGACAGGTCCTCCGCCGTGACCGGCGTGCCCGCCAGGACCGCCGGCGGGGCGGCACGGACCGAGTCCATCAGCTCCGTGCGCACGCCCAGATCCGTCACACGCAGGGAAACCTGGTCGGTGACGTGCACGCCGTGACGGGCGGCGAGATCATCCAGGACGTCGAGGAGCGTGCGGCCCTCCGCCTTCAGCCCGGCGGCGAAATCACACGCCATCACGGCTGCCGCGATACCGTCCTTGTCCCGCACGAAGTCCGGGTTCACGCACAGGCCCAGCGCCTCCTCGTACGCGAACACCAGGCCCTCGCCGGCTCTGGTCAGCCACTTGAAGCCCGTCAACGTCTCCGCGTACCGGGCACCGTGCTCGGCGGCGATCCGGCCCAGCATCGACGAAGACACGATGGTCGTGGCCACGAGCGGGTCCTGGGCCTTGGTCGTCGACAGGACGTGCTCACCCAGGAGAACACCCGTCTCGTCGCCCCGCAGCATGCGCCAGGCGCCGTCACGGTCGCGAACCCCCAGCGCACACCGATCGGCGTCCGGGTCCAGCGCTACCGCCAGGTCCGCGTCCACCTCGGCGGCCAGTGCCAGCAACAGGTCCGTGGCACCCGGCTCCTCCGGGTTGGGGAACGACACCGTCGGGAAATCCGGGTCCGGCTCCGACTGCTCCGCGACCAGGTGCACGTCCTCGAACCCCACCGCGGCCAAGGCACGCCGCAGGGTCTGGGCACCGACGCCGTGCAGCGCCGTCGCGGCGATCCGCAGCGCGCCGGAGCGGCCCGACGGGATGGCCACCACCTTCGCCAGGTACGCGTCCACGATCTCGTTGCCCAGCACCGGAACACCGGGCGTCCGCTCGACGCGGATGGCGCCCGGCGCCTCCGCGATCGCCGCTTCGATCTCCGCGTCGGAAGGCGGGACGATCTGCGAACCGCTTTCGTCGTAGAGCTTGTAGCCGTTGTCGGCAGGCGGGTTGTGGGACGCGGTGATCTGCACCCCCGCCGCCGCGCGCAGCTCCCGCACCGCGAACGCCAGCACCGGCGTCGGCAACGGGCCGGGCAGCAGGCGCGCGTCGAAACCCGCCGCGTACAGCACCTCCGCCGCGGCGGTCGCGAAGCGTTCCGAGCCGTGCCGGGCGTCCCGGCCCACGACGACGATCTGCCCCGTCTTCCCGCGCTGCGCCAGCCACGCCGCGACACCCGCGGTGGTACGGACCACCACGGCGGTGTTCATCCCGTTCGGCCCGGCGCGCACCGGGCCCCGCAACCCCGCCGTGCCGAACCGCAACGGGCCCGCCATCCGGTCCGCCAGGTCGGCGACCGCACCCGGCTCACCGTGCATGGCTCGCGCCAGCACGGCTTCCAGCTCTTCCCGGGTGTCGGCGTCGACGTCTTGGGTGATCCAGGCGAAAGCCCTGTTGCGCAGCTCGCGCGGCAGCCGATCCGGTTCGCTCACCGGCTAAGCCTACGTTTCACGCCCGCGCCACGAGTTCCCGCAGCAGGGTGCCCATCCGATGAGCTGACGCGCGTCCGGCCTCCAGGACCTCCTCGTGGCTCAGCGGCTCACCGGTGATGCCCGCCGCCAGGTTCGTCACCAGCGACAGCCCGAACACCTCGAGCCCCGCCGCCCGTGCCGCGATCGCCTCCAGCACCGTCGACATGCCGACCAGGTCCGCGCCCATCGTGCGCAGCATCCGGATCTCCGCCGGGGTTTCGAAGTGCGGACCCGGCAGGCCGGCGTACACGCCCTCCTCCAGCTCGGGGTCGATCTCCCGCGCCAGCTTGCGCAGCCGCGGCGTGTACAGGTCCACGAGGTCCACGAAGTTCGCGCCGACGATCGGGGAGGTCGCCGTCAGGTTGAGGTGGTCGGAGATCAGCACCGGCTGCCCGACCTGGAAGCCCTCGCGCAGCCCGCCCGCGGCGTTGGTCAGCACCACGGTCTTCACACCGGCCGCCGCCGCCGTCCGCACGTTCTGCACGACGCGGCCGACACCCTTGCCCTCGTAGAGGTGCGTGCGCCCGAGCAGCACGAGCGTGCGCTTGCCCTCGACGTCCACCGACCGCACCGTGCCGCCGTGCCCGATCGCCTCGGGCTGCTCGAACCCCGGCAGCTCGGCGAGCGGGATCTCCGCGTCGCCCGCGCCGAGGACGTCCGCCGCGGGGCGCCAGCCCGAACCGAGGACCACCGCGATGTCGTGCTTGGCGTGTCCCGTGCGCTCGGCGATGGTGGCCGCCGCCGCGCCGGCCAGGTCCTGTTCACTCATGCGCTGAGCTTAAGGCTCAGCCGGTGATGGTGAACGTCGGCACGATGCGTTCGTACAGCTCGGTGCGCGCGGTGTTCTCCTGCTCGGTGGGCACCGTCACGCTCACCGCCCACAGGCTCGACTGGTGGCGGAAGACCTGCACGAACGTCGTCCGGCTGAGCTGCCCCGAGCTCCCGCTGCTGCCCCGGTCCAACGTGCGGTACGTCATCGCGACGCCGTCCTTGCCCGGCAGCGCGCTGCGGGACACCGGCTTGAAGTCGCCGGGACCCCGGCTCGTCGACAGGGCGTTGACGTACTGGTCGATCGTGTAGCTCGGGAAGTAGCCGGCGATGTGGTCCACCGCCAGCATCTGCGTACCGTCCGGCGAGACCCACTCGACGAGCGTCGACGGTGGCAGGTTGTCGCCGACCCCGGCGTTCGTGAACCGCGTCCAGTCGGCGGGCACCTCGACGGAGAACGTCGCCTCCTGGCCCCGCGTGTTCGACGCGTCCCCGGTGCGGCGTTCGAACTTGGTCGGCGGCGGCTGGGGCGTCGCGGACGTGCCGGCGCGGGTGGGCGGGACGAGCGGCTCGGCACCGATCACCCGTGCCGCGACGAACCCGCCCGCGGCCGAGACCACGAACAACAGGATCGCCACGGCCACGAGGACCGCCGTCGCGGTGGTGCTGCGGCGGGGCGCCCGTGACGGTCCCGAGGAGAAGGGCAGCGGCCCCGGATCGGAGGCCAGCGTCGGGGTGGGCTCGGCCGGCCCGTGTCCCGGCTCGGCGCTCGGGGTGGGCTCGAACGGCAGGGGACCGGGGTCCGCGGCCAGCTCCTGGCTCGCCTCGGCCGGCTCCTCCCCGGAAGCGCCGGGTTTGGGCGCGGGCTTCATCTCCCGCGTGTCCGTCGCCTCGGCCCTGGTGCCCGCCGCCTTCTGGAACATCTCCGGGCTGAACAGCACCCGGGGCGCCTTGGTGATCATCGGGTACAGCCGGCGGCGGACCTCGTGCAGCGGCATCCGGTCCTGTGGTTCCTTGGCCATCAACGCGGTGATCACCGGCGCGATCGGCCCGGGTGACGGCCGCGGCACCTCGCCTCGCACGACCTTGCCGATGGTCTCCAGCGGGTCGCCGTCGGCGTCGAAGGGCGGGTGGCCCTCCAGCGCGTTGAACAGGGTCGCGCCGAGCCCCCACAGGTCGGCGCCCGGCGTGACGGCCTTGCCGGAGGCGACCTCGGGCGCGATGTACGCCGGGGAGCCCAGCGTCATGCCCGTGCGGGTCATCGTGGCTTCGGAGACGTTGCGGGCGATGCCGAAGTCGGTGAGCTTGATGCGGCCGTCGTCGGCGACCAGGACGTTGCCCGGTTTGACGTCGCGGTGGGTGATGCCCGCCGCGTGCGCGGCCTCCAGCGCGGCGGCGACGGCGTCACCGACGGCGGCGGCCTGTTCCACCGTCAGCGGGCCGTGCTCGCGGATCAGGTCGGCGAGGCTGTGCGAGGGCAGCAGCTCCATCACGACGAACGGCTCGCCGTCCTGGCGGGCGACGTCGTGCAGCACGATGACGTTCGGGTGGGACAGCACGGCGATCGCGCGTGCCTCGCGCAGGGTGCGTTCGCGCAGCTCGTCGGCCTGCCCGGCGGTCACGCCGGGCGGCAGCCGGATCTCCTTGACCGCGACGGGGCGCTGGAGGAACTCGTCGTAGGCCGACCAGACGGTGCCCATCGAGCCCGAGCCCAGCACCGCGCGCAGCCGGTAGCGTCCGGCGACGACGCGGGGTTCCTCGCTGTCGGTGGCCACGGGGTCATTCTGGCTGATGACCGCGAGCAGGCTCACACTTGCCCGGCATGCCCGGCCCCTACCATCGACAGGTATGACTCAGGCTGGGACGACGGAGCCCGATGACCTGGCACTGGCCGCCGAGTTCCCCGCACCGGAGCGCGCCGCGTGGCAGCGGCTCGTCGCCGGGGTGCTGCGCAAGAGCGGTGCGCTGCCCGAGGAGTTCGACGGTCCTCCCGAGAGCCTGCTGACCACCCGGACCTACGACGGCATCGAGATCCAGCCGCTGTACACGGCGGACGATGGGGCCGCGCCCGCCGGGTTCCCCGGGCTGCCGCCGTTCGTGCGTGGCGCGCGACCCGAAGGTACCGGCTGGGACGTGCGCGTGCTGCACGCCAACGCCGATCCGGCCGCGGCGAACCGGGCCGTCCTCGCCGACCTCGAGAACGGCGCCACGTCGCTGTGGCTGCGCGTCGGCGGCGACTCGCTGGCGCCGGCCGCGCTGGGCGAGGCGCTGCACGGCGTGCACCTGGACCTCGCCCCGGTCGTCCTGGAACCGGGGGAGGAGTACGAGACGGCCGCGAACGCGCTGCTGGCGGAGTTCGCCGGGATCCCGGACAGTGAGGTCGTCGGCACCCTCGGGGCCGATCCCGTCACCCTGCGTGCCCGCACCGGGGAGGCGCACGACCTCGCGCCCGCCGCCCAGCTGACCGCGCGGCTCGCCGCGAAGCACCCGAAGCTGCGCACGCTCGTCGCGGATGGGCTGCCGTACCACGAGGCCGGCGGTTCGGACGCCCAGGAACTCGGCGCGGTCATCGCGGCGGGCGTGGCGTACCTGCGGGTGCTGACCGATGCCGGGCTCAGCGTGGACGACGCCGCCGCGCGGCTGGAGTTCCGCTTCGCCGCGACCGCCGACCAGTTCCTCACCATCGCCAAACTGCGGGCCGCCCGGCGTCTGTGGGCCCGCGTCACCGAGGTGTCCGGCGGGACCGCGCACGGGATGAAGCAGCACGCCGTGACGTCGACCGCGATGCTCACCCAGCGTGACCCGTGGGTGAACATGCTGCGCACCACCGTCGCGTGCTTCGCCGCGGGTGTCGGCGGTGCGGACGCCGTGACCGTGTTGCCGTTCGACGCGGCGATCGGCCAGCCCGACGCGTTCTCCCGCCGCATCGCCCGCAACACGCAGTCGATCCTGCTGGAGGAGTCGAAGCTGGCCGGGGTCATCGACCCGGCGGGCGGCTCCTGGTACGTGGAAAACCTCACCGACGCACTGGCGAACGCCGCGTGGCGGGAGTTCACCGAGATCGAGCGCCAGGGCGGGATCGAGGCCGCGCTCGCCTCGGGTTTCGTGCGGGACCGGCTCGCCGAGACGTGGGAGAAGCGCGCGAAGCGGCTGGCCACGCGGAAGGACCCGATCACGGGCGTCAGTGAGTTCCCGTTCCTGGCCGAGCAGCCGGTGGAACGCGCGCCGCTGCCCGCCGTCGTGCCCGGCGGCGGCCTGCCGAAGCACCGGTACGCCGAGCCGTTCGAGCGGCTGCGGGACCGCTCCGACGCGCACCTGGCGGAGCACGGCGAGCGGCCCAAGGTTTTCCTCGCCACGCTCGGCCCGCTCGCCTCGCACACCGCGCGCGCCATGTTCGCGTCGAACCTGTTCCAGGCAGGCGGGATCGAGCCGGTCAACCCGGGCGCGGTCGACGACCCGGTCGCCGCTTTCCGTGAGAGCGGTGCGGCGGTGGCTTGCCTGTGCGGCAGCGACAAGTCGTACGCCGCGCAGGCCAACGACGTCGCCGCGGGCCTGCGCGAGGCGGGGGCGATAGCCGTTCTCCTGGCCGGTAAGCCCAGCGAGTCCTACCGTGGGATCACGGGGTTCGCGTACACGGGCTGCGACGCGCTCGCCGTGCTGACCAGCACCCTCGAAACGCTGGGAGTGAAGTGATGGCCATCCCCGACTTCTCCGACGTCGAACTTGGTGTCCCCGGCCCGGGCGGCAAGCGGGACTGGGCCGAGGCGCTGCAGGCGAGCACCGGCAAGGGCCCCGACGCGCTGGCGTGGGAGACGCCGGAGGGCATCGGCGTCAAACCGCTGTACACGGCCGAGGATCTGTCCGATGTGGACTTCCTGGGCACGTACCCCGGGCTCGCGCCGTTCCTGCGCGGTCCGTACCCGACGATGTACACGACCCAGCCCTGGACGATCCGCCAGTACGCCGGGTTCTCCACGGCGGAGGAGTCGAACGCCTTCTACCGGCGCAACCTCGCGGCCGGTCAGAAGGGGCTTTCCGTCGCCTTCGACCTGGCCACGCACCGCGGCTACGACTCCGACCACCCGCGGGTGGCCGGCGACGTCGGCATGGCCGGCGTGGCGATCGACTCGATCTACGACATGCGGCAGCTCTTCGACGGCATCCCGCTGGACCGGATGAGCGTGTCGATGACCATGAACGGCGCGGTGCTGCCGGTGATGGCGCTCTACATCGTCGCCGCCGAGGAGCAGGGTGTCGCGCCGGAGCAGCTGGCGGGGACCATCCAGAACGACATCCTCAAGGAGTTCATGGTCCGCAACACCTACATCTACCCGCCGCAGCCGTCGATGCGGATCATCTCCGACATCTTCGCCTACACCTCGCGGCGGATGCCGCGGTTCAACTCGATCTCCATCTCCGGCTACCACATGCAGGAGGCCGGGGCGACCGCCGACCTGGAGCTGGCGTACACGCTCGCGGACGGCGTCGAGTACATCCGGGCGGGGCTGGACGGCGGCCTGGACATCGACTCCTTCGCGCCCCGGCTGTCGTTCTTCTGGGCCATCGGCATGAACTTCTTCATGGAAGTCGCCAAGATGCGCGCCGCCCGGCTGCTGTGGGCGAAGCTGGTGAAGCAGTTCGAGCCGGAGAACGAGAAATCGCTTTCCCTCCGCACGCACTGCCAGACGTCGGGCTGGTCGCTGACGGCGCAGGACGTGTTCAACAACGTCGTGCGCACGTGTGTGGAGGCGATGGCCGCGACGCAGGGACACACGCAGTCGTTGCACACCAACGCCCTCGACGAGGCGCTGGCGCTGCCGACCGACTTCTCGGCGCGCATCGCCCGCAACACGCAGTTGCTGCTGCAGCAGGAGTCCGGTACGACACGCGTCATCGACCCGTGGGGCGGCAGCGCGTTCGTCGAGCGGCTCACCTACGACCTCGCGCGCAAGGCGTGGGGCCACATCACCGAGGTCGAGTCGGCGGGCGGAATGGCGCGGGCGATCGACGCGGGTATCCCGAAGCTGCGCATCGAGGAGGCCGCGGCCCGCACGCAGGCCCGGATCGACTCCGGGCGGCAGCCGGTGATCGGGGTCAACAAGTACCGCGTGGTCGACGACCAGCAGATCGACGTGCTGAAGGTGGACAACGCGGGCGTACGTGCCCAGCAGCTGGAGAAGCTGCGGCGGCTGCGCGAGGAGCGCGACCCGGCCGCCGTCGAGGACGCCCTGCGGAGGCTCACCGCTGCCGCCGAGTCCGACGGCAACCTGCTCGAACTCGCCGTGGACGCGGCGCGGGCGAAGGCGACCGTCGGCGAAATCTCCGAGGCGCTGGAAAAGGTGTGGGGGCGGCACTCGGGCCAGATCCGTACGATCTCCGGCGTGTACCGGGACGAGGTCGGGAAGACCGAGAACGTGGACAAGGTACGCGCGCGTGTCGAGGAGTTCGCCGAGGCCGAAGGGCGCCGGCCGCGCATCCTCGTCGCGAAGATGGGGCAGGACGGGCACGACCGCGGGCAGAAGGTGATCGCGACCGCGTTCGCCGACCTCGGGTTCGACGTCGACGTGGGCCCGCTGTTCTCCACCCCGGCCGAGGTCGCGCGGCAGGCCGTCGAGGCCGACGTGCACATCGTCGGGGTGTCCTCGCTCGCCGCCGGGCACCTCGCGCTCGTGCCCGCGCTGCGCGAGGAGCTGGCGAAGCTCGGCCGCGAGGACGTGGTGGTCGTCGTCGGCGGCGTCATCCCGCCGCAGGACTACGACGAGCTGCGGGCGGCCGGGGCGGCGGCGATCTTCGGGCCGGGCACGGTCATCGCCGACGCGGCGCTCGACCTGCTCGACCAGCTGGAGCAGGACTGAGTGGCGCGCGCGATCGACGTCGGCGCCCTCGCCAAGGGCGTCCTCGCGGGTGACCGGGGCACGCTGTCCCGTGCCATCACGCTCGTCGAGTCCCAGCGCGCCGACCACCGCAGGCAGGCGCAGGAGCTGCTGGTGGAGCTGCTGCCGCACTCGGGTGGCGCGCGGCGGGTCGGCATCACGGGTGTCCCCGGAGTCGGCAAGTCGACATTCATCGACCAGCTGGGCATCGACCTGACCGCGGCCGGGCACCGGGTCGCCGTGCTCGCGGTCGACCCGTCGTCCACGCGCACCGGCGGCAGCATCCTCGGCGACAAGACGCGCATGGCGCGGCTGGCGGTCGACCCGGCGGCGTTCATCCGGCCGTCGCCGACCTCCGGCACGCTCGGCGGCGTCGCGCGCGCGACCCGCGAGACGATCGTGCTGATGGAGGCGGCGGGCTACGACGTCGTGCTCGTGGAGACCGTCGGGGTGGGACAGTCCGAAGTGACCGTCGCGAACATGGTCGACTGCTTCCTGTACCTGACGCTGGCCCGCACCGGCGACCAGTTGCAGGGCATCAAGAAGGGCGTCCTGGAGCTGGCCGACGTCATCGCCGTCAACAAGGCCGACGGCGACCACGAGCGCGACGCCAAGCGCGCGGCCCGCGAACTCGCCGGCGCGCTGCGGATGATCTACGGGCCCGACGCGCCGTGGACCCCGCCCGTGCTGACGTGCAGCGGCCTCGACGACGTCGGCCTCGACACGGTGTGGCAGCAGATCGAGCGGCACCGCGAGCAGCTGGTGGAATCGGGCGAGCTGACCGCCCGGCGGCAGCGGCAGCAGGTCGACTGGACCTGGTCGATGGTGCGTGAGCAGTTGCTGGGGCGTCTGGCCGAACACCCCGGCGTCAGGGCGATCGTGCCCGAGGTCGAGCAGGCCGTGCGCGACGGCGAGCTCACCGCGACCCTCGCGGCACAACGCATCCTGGACGCTTTCGGAGCGTGACAGGCGGGTACCTCTCCAGGCACACTGGGCTCGTCGAGGAGAGGGTGAGGACGATGACGAAGGTGCGGGCCGGGCTCGCCGCGCTCATGCTGGGGCTGCTGCTGTCGTTCACCGCCCCGGCCGTCGTCACCGCACCCGCCGCGGTCGCCGCACCGGTCGTGCCGTTGCCCGCCGCCGCGGGACCGCTCGCCGCGCAGACCCCCGCGCCCGGCCCGGTCATCGACCCGGCCCAGAACGAGCGGGCCAACCAGCAGAAGACCAAGAACAAAATCATCGTCGGCGTGCTCGCGGCCGTCCTGCTGGTGATCGTGGTGTGGGGCCGCAGCATCCGGAAGAAGCGCCGGGAAAAGTCCTCCTAGCAGGCGAAAGGTCTGTGAACCGGTACCAGGGGGTACCGCCGGGCCGAAGTTCCCGCTGCCGTTCAACGCAGATCCACTACCGGCCGTCCCGGCCACCCGGACAGGACAGGTTTGTTGCCGCCTGCATCGTGCAATATTGCGTCAAATGGGTTACACGCTTTTTGCATTTGGAGGTTCGGTGTGACCGTGCTGGACTCACGGCGGGAGATCCCCGGCGACCGCGACGCGCGCGCGGCCTCTTTCGGGGCATCTGACGCGCTGCTCACCGCGGACGGCGTCAGCATGGCACCTGTGACCGACCTCGGCGCGGGCAGAGGGCCGTACTGGCTGGACGACTGGCTGAAGCGAGGTGGCGCGGACGTCGTCGCGTGGCGCCGCCACATCCACGCCAACCCGGAACTCTCCCGCCACGAGTACGCGACGACGGAACTCATCTGCGCGGTCCTGCGGTCGGCGGGGCTCGAGCCGCGGGTGCTGCCCGGCGGCACCGGCGTGCTCTGCGACGTCGGCAGCGGCCCCGCCTGCGTGGCACTGCGGGCGGACATCGACGCGCTGCCGCTCACCGAGGCGACCGGGTTGCCGTACGCGTCCACTGTGGAGGGAGCGGCGCACGCGTGCGGGCACGACGCCCACACGTCGATCCTGCTCGGCGCCGCGCTCGCGCTCGCCTCCGCGCCCGAGCTGCCCGGCCGGGTGCGGCTGATCTTCCAGCACGCGGAGGAGGTCATGCCGGGCGGCGCGCTCGACGTGATCGAGGCGGGCGGGCTGGAGGGCGTCGACCGCATCTTCGGGCTGCACTGCGACCCGCGCCTGCAGGTCGGCCAGGTCGGGTCGCGGGTCGGGGCGGTGACCTCGGCCGCGGACCTCATCGAGCTGCGGCTGACCTCGCCCGGCGGGCACACCTCGCGCCCGCACCTGACCGCCGACCTGGTGCACGCGCTCGGCGTGGTCATCACGTCGCTGCCGTCGCTGCTGTCCCGCCGGGTCGACCCGCGCTCCGGCACCGTGCTGGTGTGGGGCGCGGTGCACGCCGGGCAGGCGGCC
Source organism: Amycolatopsis dongchuanensis (assembly GCF_039542405.1). Lineage (NCBI taxonomy): Bacteria > Bacillati > Actinomycetota > Actinomycetes > Pseudonocardiales > Pseudonocardiaceae > Amycolatopsis > Amycolatopsis dongchuanensis. Next base: position 61,196 of record NZ_BAABIB010000081.1, on the reverse strand, counting down.
AACGCCGTGCCGCAGGACGGCGCGCTGCGCGGCACGCTGCGCACGGCCGAATACGACGTGTGGAAGGCGCTCGAACCGCTCGTCGCGTCGTCGGTCGAATCACTGCTCGCGCCCACCGGTGTGGGCTTCGAGCTGGACTACCGGCGGGGCGTTCCGCCGCTGGTCTGCGACCAGGAAAGCACCGCGCTGCTGCGGGCCGGTGTCACGGCGGCGCTCGGTGAGCAGGCGCTGACGGGCACCGAACAGTCGTCCGGTGGCGAGGACTTCGCCTGGTACCTGCAGCACATCCCGGGCGCGTTCTTCCGCCTCGGCGTGTGGAGCGGCGAGGGTGAGATGCGTGACCTGCACCGCCCGACGTTCGAGCTGGACGAGCGGGCGCTGGCCGTCGGCGTCCGCTGCATGGTCCACACGGCACTCGCCGCGCTGGCCTGAGGTTTCGACGGAAAAGGGCCCGCCGGAAGCTTCCGGCGGGCCCTTTTGCGTGTGTCGTCGTCAGGTCGCGATGCCGCGGCAGGGCCTGGTGCGCAGGTCGTCGACGTAGTCCGCGGGCGCTCCCGCCGCCTCGGCCGCGTCCGCGAGAACCCCCAGGTAGCGCGCGGAGGGCAAGCCGCCCTCGTAGGCGTCGAGCACGTACAGCCAGGCCAGCGCCGAGCCCTCCATCGTCTGCACGCGCAGGCGGATCTTGTTGTGCAGGCCCAGCTCCCCGCCTTCCCAGCGGTCGAGCCGGTCCTCGTCGAGCGGGGTGACGTCGTAGAGCACGACGAACACGCGGGAGGACGGGTCCTCGACGATCGTGGCGAGCGCGCCCTCCCAGCCGATGTCCTCGCCGCCGAAGGTGAGTCGCCAGCCCTCCAGCCAGCCGGTACCCGCCATCGGCGAATGCGGCGCACGCTCCATCATCTGGGCGGGTTCCATGTTGGACCCGTAAGCGGCATACAACGGCACGGCTAGAGAGTAACTGCAACGCGGAGCGTTTCGCTTGAGGGTGGCGGTGGGGAAGAGGCTGGCCGTAACCGCAACGCGGAGCGTTTCGCTTGAGGGTGGCGGTGGGGAAGAGGCTGGCCGTAACCGCAACGCGGAGCGTTTCGCTTGAGGGCGGTGGTGGGAAAGAGGCTGGCCGTAGCTGCTGGGTGCTCACCCGACCGGACGTACTCCGGGTCTGGCCTCCTAAGGTGGACACGAGCGTGCGACTAGGAGGAACTGACGTGACCAGGATCGTGATCATGGGCGGCGGCCCGGCCGGCTACGAGGCGGCGCTGGTGGCCGCCCAGCACGGCGCGAACGTCACGGTCGTCGAACGGGACGGGCTCGGCGGCGCGTGCGTGCTCTACGACTGCGTCCCGTCCAAGACGTTCATCGCCTCTTCGGGTGCCCGTGCCTCGCTGCACGGCCTCGGCGAGCTGGGGATCGCCACCGACCTCGCCGACACCCGCATCGACCTGCGCACGGTGCACGGTCGCGTCAAGGGCCTCGCGCTCGCCCAGTCCGCCGACATCCGCGCCCGCGTCCAGCGCGAGGGCGTGCGCGTGATCATCGGCGAGGCGCGGTTCGCCGACGAGGAGCCCGGCCTGGCGCAGCACAAGGTCGCGGTCACGCCACGATCCGGTGAACCGGAGGTGCTGGACGCCGACGTGGTGCTCATCGCCACCGGCGCGACCCCGCGCGTGCTGCCCGGTGCGGTGCCCGACGGCGAGCGCATCCTCGACTGGCGCCAGCTGTACGACCTGCGGGAGCTGCCCAAGCACCTCGCCGTCATCGGGTCCGGGGTCACCGGCGCCGAGTTCGCCTCCGCGTACACCGAGATGGGTGTCAAGGTCACGGTCGTGTCCAGCCGCGACCGCGTCCTGCCGCACGAGGACGCGGACGCCGCGGCCGTGCTGGAGGAGGTGTTCTCCCAGCGGGGCACCGCCGTCGCGAAGCACGCGCGGGCGGACCGGGTGGAGCGCACCGAAAAGGGCGTCGCCGTGCACCTGACCGACGGCCGCGTCATCGAGGCCAGCCACGCGCTGATGACGGTCGGCTCCGTGCCGAACACGAAGGACATCGGGCTGGAGCGGGTCGGCATCGAGCCGGGGCCCGGCGGGTACATCACCGTGGACCGGGTTTCGCGGACGAGCGTGCCCGGCGTGTACGCGGCCGGTGACTGCACCGGCGTGCTGATGCTCGCGTCGGTCGCCAGCATGCAGGGGCGCATCGCGATGTGGCACGCGCTCGGCGAGGGCGTGGCGCCGATCAAGCTGAAGACCGTGGCCGCCAACGTGTTCACACACCCCGAGATCGCGACGGTGGGCATCTCGCAGCAGGCGATCGACTCCGGCGAGGTGCCGGCGCGCACGATCATGCTGCCGCTCGCGACCAACGCGCGGGCGAAGATGGAGGGCCTGCGGCACGGTTTCGTGAAGCTGTTCTGCCGCCCCGCCACGGGTGTCGTCGTCGGCGGGGTGGTGGTCGCGCCGTCGGCGAGCGAGCTGATCCTGCCGATCGCGCTGGCGGTGCAGAACCAGCTGACGGTCGAACACCTCGCGCTGACGTTCTCGGTGTACCCGTCGCTGTCGGGCTCCATCACGGAGGCCGGCCGCCAGCTCATGCGCCACGACGACCTGGACTGAGCTTTTTTGTCGGTGGTCGGTGCCATGCTGTGGCGGCCGCCGTTCGAGACACCGCCTGGCCCGGGGGCACGCCCTGCTGGGTCGACGTGATGGTGTCCGATCCCCAGCGCGCCGCCGAGTTCTACGGGCCGCTGTTCGGGTGGGAGTTCGCCGACCAGGGCGCGGAGTACGGGGTTACCTGATCACGCTGCGCGAGGGCAGAGGTGCCGCCGCGGTCGGGCCGGGACCACCGGGCGTGGAAGCAGGTGCCGCCGGTGTGGACGACGTACCTCGCGGTCGAGAACGCCGACACGACGGCCGCGAAGATCACCGAGGCCGCCGTCACCTCGTGCTGGAGCCGGGTTACGTCGGCCCAGCCGGGCGGCTGGCGATGGCGGTCGATCCGACGGGCGCGGCACGTCAAGGCGCGAAAGCCTTCTAGGTGAAGGTTTTCGGTTACACGTACGATCCGCTGCGCAGCGGTTTCCCGTGCGCCACGCTCAAGGTGGGCGGGCGTGTCGTGGGCGGGATCGGGCAGCTTTCCGCCGATGTGCCGCAGGAGGTGCCCGCGTACTGGGGCACGTACTTCGGGGTCGCGGACACCGACGAGGCGGTGGCCGTCGAGCTGGGCGCAGCCGTGGTGCGCGCGGCTCAGAACCCGCCGTACGGTCGCTCGGCCCAGCTGACGGACCACCAGGGGATGCCGTTCACCGTCATCTCGGTACAGGGTTGAGATGATCTCGGCAACTTTCCGTCCACGGTGGACTGAGCCTCCACAGTGGACACCCGGCGGGGCGGACACCCCGCCCCGCCGGGGGAAAACGTCACTCCACCCAGTCGAAGGTCTTCGTCACGGCCTTCTTCCAGTTGTGGTACTGGGTTTCGCGCGTGGACTCGTCCATCGACGGCGTCCACTCCTTGTCCTGCGCCCAGTTGTTGCGGATGTCGTCCTCGCCCTCCCAGAACCCCACGGCCAGGCCCGCGGCGTACGCGGCCCCGAGCGCCGTGGTCTCGTTGACGACGGGGCGGATCACCGGCACGCCGAGGATGTCCGCCTGGAACTGCATCAGCAGCTCGTTCACGACCATCCCGCCGTCCACCTTCAGCGACTTCAGCGGCACGCCGGAATCGGCGTTCATCGCCTCGATCACCTCGCGCGACTGGAAAGCCGTGGCTTCCAGCACCGCCCGCGCGAGGTGCCCCTTGTTCACGTACCGCGTCAGGCCGACGATGGCGCCGCGGGCGTCGGACCGCCAGTAAGGCGCGAACAGGCCGGAGAACGCGGGCACGAAGTACGCGCCGCCGTTGTCGGGCACCGTGCGCGCGTGCTCCTCGATCTCGGCCGCCGTGGTGATCATGCCCAGGTTGTCCCGCAGCCACTGCACCAGCGAACCGGTGACGGCGATGGAACCCTCCAGCGCGTACACCGTGTCCTTCGAGCCGATCTTGTAGCAGACCGTCGTGAGCAGGCCGTTCTGCGACATGACCTTCTCGGTGCCGGTGTTGAGCAACACGAAGTTGCCCGTGCCGTAGGTGTTCTTGGCTTCACCGGGGGACAGGCACGCCTGCCCGAACGTCGCCGCCTGCTGGTCGCCCAGGATGCCCGCGATCGGCACCCCCGACAGCACGCCGCGTTCCCGCACCCGGCCGTACTCCTCCGACGAGGACCGGATCTCCGGCAGCATCGACAGCGGGATGCCCATGTCCGCGGCGTGGCTTTCGTCCCACGACAACGTGTCCAGGTCCATCAGCAGGGTGCGGGAGGCGTTCGTCGGGTCGGTGATGTGCACCCCGCCGTCCGGGCCGCCGGTCATGTTCCACACGACCCAGGTGTCCATGTTGCCGAACAGCAGGTCCCCCGCCTCGGCGCGGTCCCGCGCGCCTTCGACGTTGTCGAGGATCCACTTCACCTTCGGCCCGGAGAAGTACGTGGCCAGCGGCAACCCCGTCTTGTCGCGGTACCGCTCCTGCCCGCCGCCGAGCGCGCCCAGCTCGTCGACGATCTTGTCGGTCCGCGTGTCCTGCCACACGATCGCGTTGTAGACGGGTTTGCCGGTCCTGCGGTCCCACACCAGCGCCGTCTCGCGCTGGTTGGTGATGCCGACCGCGGCGATGTCGCCCGCACGCAGGTCGGCCTTCGCGAGCGCGCCCGCCGTGACGGCACGCGTGTTCTCCCAGATCTCCTCGGCGTTGTGCTCCACCCACCCGGCCTGCGGGAAGATCTGCTCGTGCTCCCGCTGGTCGGAGGCGACGACCCGGCCGGAGTGGTCGAAGATCATCGCTCGCGTCGAGGTCGTGCCCTGGTCGATGGCGGCGACGTAGGAGGTCATCAGCTCTTCCAATCAGGTGAGGTTGTGGACGGCCAGGTACAGCAGTGCGGCGAGAGCGCCGCCGGCGAGCGGCCCGACGACCGGGACCCACGAGTAGCCCCAGTCCCCGTCCCGCTTGCCGCGGATCGGCAGCACGAACGCGTAGGCGATGCGCGGCCCCAGGTCACGCGCCGGGTTGATGGCGTACCCGGTCGGGCCGCCGAGCGAGATGCCGATGACCAGCACGACGAACGACACGCCCGCGTAGCCGAGCGCCGAGTTGCCGAACTCGGGCGTGCCGCCCGCCGCGACCTTCGCGGTCGGGCTCAGCAGGATCCACGCGACGAGGACGAAGGTGCCGATGATCTCGGTGACCAGGTTCCACGGCTTGCGCCGGATCTGCGGGGCGGTGGAGAAGATCCCGAGCGTGTTCTCCGGCTCGGGGTGGTCGTCGAACTGCAGTTTGTAGGTGGCCCAGCACAGGACCGCGCCGAGGAACGCGCCGACCATCTGGCCCGCGACGTACACCGGCACGTCCGACCACGGCGTCTTGCCCGCGATGGCCAGCCCCAGCGTGACGGCCGGGTTGAGGTGCGCCCCGCTGGGCGAGGCGAGGCTGGCGCCCGTGAACACACCGAAGGCCCAGCCGAACGTGATGAACAGGGTGCCGGCCTGGTGCCCGTTGTTCTTGCGGAGCACGACGTTGGCCACCACACCGTTGCCGAGCAGGATCAGCACCGCGGTGCCGATCAGCTCCCAGACGAAGATTCCGAGCAGACTCATCCCGCCCCTTCCGGAGAACCGCTTCGCTGCGAATCGGCGGTGGTGAGCCCCGGCGCCGTTGCCGATTCGATCACCGCCACGCTACTTCGCGGTACCGGGCAATTCCAGGGACTTCCGGCACCGTGCGGCCGGCGGGGGACCGATCGGGTGTCGGGGAACACCCGTGCGTACCCGGTCCGCACGGCGTGTCCGTGACATCCTGGAACCGGCAGCACACCCGCGAGGAGGGAAGCCGAGTGACTGAGGCGCTGGGACCGGCCGCACGCGAGGATTCCTGGCGGCGGCTGTCGGAGGAGACGTTCGACCTCGTCGTGATCGGCGGGGGCGTCGTCGGTGCGGGCACCGCGCTCGACGCGGCGACGCGGGGGCTGCGGGTGGCGCTGGTGGAGGCGCGGGACCTGGCGTCGGGCACGTCGAGCCGGTCCAGCAAGCTGTTCCACGGCGGGCTGCGTTACCTCGAACAGCTGGAGTTCGGTCTGGTCAGGGAGGCCTTGCGCGAGCGCGAGCTGATGCTCACGACGATCGCGCCGCACCTGGTGAAGCCGGTGAGCTTCCTGTACCCGCTGACGCACCGCGTGTGGGAGCGCCCGTACACCGCGGCCGGCCTGTTCCTGTACGACACCATGGGCGGCGCCCGGTCCGTGCCGGGGCAGAAGCACCTGACGCGCGCGGGCGCGCTGCGCATGGTGCCCGCGCTCAAGCGCAACGCGCTGATCGGCGGCATCCGGTACTACGACGCGCAGGCCGACGACGCCCGCCACACGATGACCGTCGCCCGCACCGCCGCGCACTACGGCGCGGTGGTCCGGACCTCCACGCAGGTGGTGGGGTTCCTCCGCGAGGCCGACCGGGTGTCCGGCGTGCGGGTGCGTGACGTCGAGGACGGGCGCGAGACCGAGGTCCACGCCAACGTGGTGATCAACAGCACCGGCGTGTGGACCGACGAGCTGCAGCGGCTGTCCGGCAGCCGCGGCCGGTTCCGGGTGCGCGCGAGCAAGGGCGTGCACATCGTCGTGCCGCGTGACCGGATCGTGTCGGAGAGCGGGCTGATCCTGCGGACCGAGAAGTCGGTGCTGTTCGTGATCCCGTGGCGCAACCACTGGATCGTCGGCACGACGGACACCGACTGGAACCTCGACCTGGCGCACCCGGCGGCCACCAAGCACGACGTCGACTACATCCTCGAACACGTCAACGCGGTGCTCGCGACCCCGCTGACGCACGACGACATCGAGGGCGTGTACGCGGGGCTGCGGCCGCTGCTGGCGGGGGAGAGCGAGGAGACGTCGAAGCTCTCCCGCGAGCACGCGGTGGCGCGCGTGGCGCCCGGGCTGGTCGCGATCGCGGGCGGGAAGTACACGACGTACCGCGTGATGGCGGCCGACGCCGTGGACGCCGCGGCGGTCGACCTGCCGGGGCGGGCGCAGTCGTCCATCACCGACAAGGTGCCGCTGCTGGGGGCCGACGGGTACCACGCGCTGGTCAACCAGGCCGATCATCTGGCGGCGCAGCACGGGCTGCACCCGTACCGCGTGCGGCACCTGCTCGACCGGTACGGCTCGCTGGTGCACGAGGTGCTGGCGCAGGCCGAGGGCAAGCCGGAGCTGCTGCGGCCCATCGAGCACGCGCCGGACTACCTCGCGGTCGAGGCGGTGTACGCGGCCAGCCACGAGGGTGCCCTGCACCTGGAGGACGTGCTGGCCCGCCGCACCCGGATCTCGATCGAGTACCCGCACCGGGGCGTGGACTGCGCCGCGCAGGTCGCGATGCTGGTGGGGCAGGTGCTGGGCTGGTCGGACGAGACGGTGCGGCACGAGGTCGAGGTGTACACCGCGCGCGTCGCCGCGGAGCGGGACTCGCAGACCCAGCCGAGCGACGAGGCCGCGGACGCCCGCCGCGCCTCGGCGCCGGAGGCCCGGGCGCGGTTGTCGGAGCCGGTGGGGTAGGTCTCCCGGCCGGGGCCGGAGGCCGGGGCCGGGGCCGGAGCGGCGGGGGTGACGGAGGCGCCGGGGGTGGCGGGCGCGGCCGGAGCGGCCGAGGCGCCGGGGCGGTGCCCTCGCGGACGTCGGTCGGAGGCCGGAGGCGGCCTGAGGCTGGCGAAAGCCCGCTTGACCCGGGCCGGATGCGGCAGCAGCCGCGGACGCGGGCCGGAGTCGGCGGTGGCCGAGGCGGTTCCGACCTGGCCGGAGCCTTGGCGGAGTCGGCGGTGGCTGGGGCTGTCCCGGCCTGGCCTGAGGTGGGCCGGAGGCGCGCCCGGCCTCGGCTGCCGGGCTGCGACGGGCCGGCTCGGCTGTGGGTCGCGGAGGCTACTCACCGCGAACGCGGCGGAGGCCCAGGCCACCTGGGGTCGGGCCTTCGTGCTGTGCGGCGGCGGGCGCCCAGCCCACGAGCGCCGGGCGCCGCGCGCCTGGCCAGGTGCGACGGCCCGGCCCGGCTGTGGATCGCGGAGGCCACCCACCCCGGACGCGAAAGAGGCCCAGGCCATCCCGGCCTGGGCCTCCGCGACATCCAGCTCAGCCCTGCGGGGTGCTCGCGGCGGTCGGCACCGTCTCCGGGGCGCGTTCGTGCAGGACGACGGTGTCGCCCGCCAGCAGGGCCTTCACCGTGATCCGGTTGCCGATCGGGTGCGACATGGGCGCGATGAGCAGCACGCGCTGCGGGCCGTCGGGGTGCGGCTCGACCGTGCGGGCCATCTCCTCGTACTCCTCGCTGCACGACACGAGCTTCCCGCCGTCCACCGGGAACAGCGTCTCCACCCGGCGCGGCATCACGATGTCCTCCTCGGCGGCCTTCGTGCCGCGGCCGGCCACCAGCAGTGGGCAGTCCGGGTCGGACGACAGGACGTGGTCGGCCTCGACGCCGTCCGCCTCGCAGGCGAGGTCCTCGCGGTGCAGCACCCTGGCGCCACGCAGTTGCGCCGCGATTTGCAGGAGAATTGTTTCCGGCATGTTTCCGCCGGTTATCGCCACTGTTTCCCCCGGGGCGATGCCCTCGTTCTTCAGCGTCGTATGCAACCGTCGCAATGTGTCAAAGGTCTCCCGGTAGCTCATCGACCGGCTGCGGTGGGCGAAGGCGATTTTCTCGCCGCCCTCGCAAAGCACGTCGAGGATGCGGGTCAGGAACAGACTGGAGTCGCCCACGTGTCCCCCGTTCGGCGCTGAAGCAAGGTTTCCGAATCCAGATCACCACAGGTGCCGAAAATGTGAAAGTAATTGTGTCAGCCAGCACAGCGTGATCAAAACGGCGCCGGCCTGCCCATCCGCGCGTACGCGGCCGCCACGTGGTCCAGTCCTTCCGCCGCGATCCGCGCGGCGAGTGCGAACTCCTGCGGCGAACGGGCCTCCGCCAGCGCGGCCCCGGTGGCGTGCCACCGTTCCCGGCCGCGGCGCAGCAGGGCTGCCGCCTCCGCGTCGTCGGTGGCGACCGGGTGCTCGACGTGGTGGCCGAGCTGCGAGTAGCGGGCACGGGCGGTGATCTCCTCGTCGGCGCTTCCGGTCCGCCGCGCCCGGCCCAGCAGCACCGGCACCAGCGCACCGAGGGCGAGCACGACGACCGCGGCGAGTACTACCCACGTCATCGGCCGCCAACCTCCTCCAGCCCGGTGATTTCGGCTTCCGCGGCGGCCAGCTCCTCCGCCGACTCCGCGTTCGTCAGCAGGTCCAGCGACAGCACGTACCGCCGGGCGGCCTCGGCCTGGCGCTCGGCCTCCGCCTGGTCCGCCGCGGGCGCGGGGTGCAGCACCGAGTCGGCCAGGCGCGACAACCGCGCGTCCAGCGCGAGCCGCCGCTGACGACGGGCCGCGACACCCGCGCGGCGGCGGCGCCACGCGAGCCCGGCCGCCCGCAGCAGGAAGAACAGCAGCACCGACCCGACGACGAGGCCCGCGCACGCGAGGACCAGCTGCCTGCCCGCGAGCCGGTCGGGCACCGCCGGCCGCGTCGGGATCTCGCCGTGCGCCTTCGACGTCGCCGCGTCGTAGGCGAGGACGAACTCCTCGAGCTCGGGCGTGCGGTCGGTGTCGGTCGCGCGGTACTGGGCGGACAGCTCGGCGCCGATGTTCAGCGTCAGGTCGAAGTCGTCCTTGGTGCCCGTATTCGGGGCCGGGAACCCGTCGCCGACGCAGTTGTTGCCCTTGTACTCGCCGTCGTCGCCCTGCGCGTAGACCCAGATGTAGTCGTCCGGGATCTCCTCGGACAGCTGGTGGCACAGGTTCATCCGCGGGTCCTTCGAATCGCCCGAAGTGGACAGTGGACTGCGGTCGAGGAGGACGAGCAGGATCGCCCGGTCCCCGATCACCTGCCGGGCGCGCCGGGCGTCCACCACCCCCGGCGCGCCGGGCTGCTCGTACACCGAGCTCGTGCGCAGAGCCTCCACAATGGACCGGACCTGGGCGCTAGGCTGCGCCCACGGACCGTAGAGCGCCGCGAACGCCGCGAGCCCGGCCGCGACACCGAGCACCAGCCAGCGGGGCACGCGCTTCACCGGGCACCCGCCAGCAGCTTCCGGCCCTGCGCGGCGATCTCCCGCACTTCCCGCATCGCCTCCGCGCTGCCCGCCCGCTCGAACAGCTCCCGCGCGGTGCTCTGCCGCTCCGCCGCGGCGGCCAGCCGCTCGGACGGCCCGTCCGGCACGGCGAGGAGACCGGCGTCGAGCTCGGCGAGTTCCGCCGCGGTCAACGCGGTTTCCTTGCGCAGCGCGGCTTCCTCGGCCTGCCGGGCGAGCACCCGGTGGCGGGACCAGGCCAGCAACGCGCCGCCGCCCAGCAGCACCGCGGACCCGAGCAGCACCCACGGCGCGACGTTCGCGATGCGGTGCCGGAGGTCGAAAGCGGGTGGCGCGGGGCGGGCGAAGGGGTTGCGGTGCACCAGGTCCGCCACGCGGGTGGCGACCGTGCCGATCCGGTCGGCGAGGTTCACCCCGCGGGCGAACGTCGCGTACTCGTAGCGGCCGTAGGCGTAGTCACGCGCGGATTCCAGGATCTGCTGGTCAGGGCCCGCGACGTCGAGCCACGCCCCGTAGCTGACGAACACGGTTTCGCCGGGGAACTCCTCCGCCAGCGCGGGCGCGTAGTCCACGAGTGGCTCGTCCGGCCCGAGCGCGGGGAAGGCCACGACCCTGGCGCGGATGCCGGTCTTCTCCGCGAGCAACCCCACGGGCACGTCGATCGGATCCGTGCGGCCCGGGGCGACGTAGACGGGGTTCTCCCGCAGCCTCGCCGTCAGCGCCGCCACCTGCTCGGCGGACGGCGGCACCACCGGGTCCGCGGGCGGGGAGGGCACCGACTTCGCCCCCGTCTTCGCGTAGTTGATCATGCCGAGCACGGCGCCGGTGACGTCGTAATGTGACGTGAGCTGGCGCAGCTCCGGCAGGTCGCTCGGGCCGAAACCGCCGCCGCTGGTGGCGCTGACCGACAGGCCCTCGACCTCGATCAGGGTGGTGCCCGTCCGGTCCGCCCATTCGCGCAGCGGCCGGTCGACCTCGGTGTAGTGCTGGTCGGAGCCGGGGTAGTTACCGCCCTGGAACGGTGTGACCAGCACCTTCATGTCCGGCGCCAGCGCGGCGCTCACCGCCTGCTCGTCGAACCAGGCGACGGCGCCGGGCGCCCGGTGGATCCGCTCCACCTCCAGCCCGCGGATGGCGGCGGGCACGTCCAGCTTCGGGGGTTCGACCGGGGGAGCGTTCAGCAGCACGGTGATCAGACGGACGAGGGCGCCGGCTGGATCCACGTCACCAGCGGTTGTCCCGGCTGGTTCGGGTCCTCGCTGACCCCGACGCGCTCGAAACCGCACCGCTTGGCCACCGCCTCGGACGTGGTGTTGTCCGGGTGGTGCCGGTACCGCACCACGCGCAGGTCCAGCGCGCCGAACCCGAAGCGCACCGCGGCGTTGACCGCGGGCACGCTGATGCCCCGGCCACGCCGGTCCGGGTGGATCCACAGCGCGATCTCGGCCGTGCCGCCCGTCAGGTCGAGGTCCTTGAGGCCCACCTCGCCGAGCAGCGCACCCGTCGTCGGCTCCGCGATCGCCCACGAGCAGCGTTCCTCGCTGAACCACTCCGCGGCGCGCTGCGTCACGTACCGGTCGGCCTCCGCGAGGTTCCGCACCTGGTAGGTGACGATGTAACGCGAGTGCTCGGGATCGGCGAACGCCTCCACCAGGGCGGGGCGGTCGTCGAGCAGGTCGTCCGCGCGCAGGTGGCGCAGGTAGTACTCGCCCGCGTTGATCTCCACCGGTTCCATCGGCTACCGGGACCTCGCTCCGAAGATCAGCGCGACCACGAGGGGCAGCAGGAAGACGAACCACACCCCGCGGGCCACGGTGAGGAACAACAACACGGCGACCACCGCCGCGATCGGCACCGCACCCATCCCGAACCTGCGGGCGGGCGGCTGCGCGGGCCGCGGCGCGGGCGACGGCCGCTTCAGCGCGCTCGGGTGCGGCTCGGGCAGGTCGTCGAACAACGCGGCCAGCTCGCTGCGCGTGCGGGCCGCGGTGACCCGCGCCGAGCGGGTCCCGTACTCGTCGATGTCGAGCCTGCCCGTCCGGACGTGCTCGGACAGCGCCTCGATCGCTTCGTTGCGCTCAGCGTCGCTGAGCCGCATGTCGGCCACACATCAAATGTAGCGGCGCGAAGCGCCTCCGTTGAGGGTGGTGGTGGGGAAGTGGCCGGCCCTAGGACCGCGAGCCGCGGCGGCGGGTGCGGTCCTTGTCCCAGTCCTTGCCCCAGATGCCCTGCGCGACCGCGCCGAACACGAACGGCAGCGCGATGAACCACCAGATGTCCGTGGTGATCCCCACGACGATCGCCCCGACGAACAGCAGCGGCATGATCGCGCCCGCGACGCGCTGGCTCAGCGGACGATCGGTGTACGCGACCGGACCGGGCGGCTTCGCCTCGACGGCCTTGTGCGCGGGCGTGCCGAACACCGGGTGCGGCGCGGGCAGGTCGCTGAAGACGTCCGCGAGCTCGCCCCTGGTGCGGGCGGCGGTGATGTGCGCGGACCGCTCGCCGTACTCGTCGACGTCGAGCCTGCCCGCGCTCAGGTGCTCGCCGAGCGCGGACAGCGCGGACTCCCGTTCCGTGTCGCCGATGCGCAGTTCCGGCGAGGGGACCTCGTTCACGACACCGATGGTATGCCCGGGCGGCCCGCTCAGTCCTTGATTTCGAGCAGGACGGCGCCCTGCGTGACGGCTGAACCGACCTCGACGGACAACCCGGTCACGGTGCCCGCCTTGTGCGCGGTCACCGGGTTCTCCATCTTCATCGCCTCCAGCACCACGACCAGCTCACCGGCCTCGACCCGCTGGCCCTCCTCGACGGCGACCTTGACGATGGTGCCCTGCATGGGCGCCGTCACGGCGTCCCCGCTGACCGCGGTCTTCGCGCCGCCACCGCGCTTGCGCGGCTTGGCCGCCTTCGCCGCCGCACCACCGCCCGCGCCGCCTCCGCCGAGCGCCAGGTCGCCGGGCAGCGAGACCTCCAGCCGCTTGCCGCCGACCTCGACCACGACGGTCTGCCGCGGCTCGGCCTCCTCACCGGCCTCACCGGGCGCGGTGAACGGCTCGATCCGGTTGTCGAACTCGGTCTCGATCCAGCGGGTGTGCACGCTGAACGACTCGCCGTCGCCGACGAACGCCGGGTCGCGCACGACCGCGCGGTGGAACGGCACGACCGTCGCGAGGCCCTCGACGACCAGCTCGTCGAGCGCACGGCGGCTGCGCTCCAGCGCGTTCTCGCGGTCCGTACCCGTGACGATGAGCTTCGCGAGCATCGAGTCGAACTGGCCGCCGACGACGCTGCCGGTCGTGACACCCGAGTCGACGCGCACGCCGGGACCCTCGGGGAACACCAGCTTGGTCACCGTGCCGGGAGCGGGCAGGAAGTTGCGGCCCGCGTCCTCGCCGTTGATGCGGAACTCGATCGAGTGACCGCGCGGCTCCGGGTCCTCCTTGATGCGCAGCTCCTCGCCGCGGGCGATGCGGAACATCTCCCGCACCAGGTCCAGGCCCGCGGTCTCCTCCGACACCGGGTGCTCGACCTGCAGGCGGGTGTTGACCTCCAGGAACGAGATCGTGCCGTCGGTGCCGACGAGGTACTCGACGGTGCCCGCGCCCGAGTAGCCCGCCTCCTTGCAGATCGCCTTGGCGGAGCTGTGGATCGTGGCGCGCTGCTCGTCGGTGAGGAACGGCGCGGGCGCCTCCTCGACGAGCTTCTGGTGCCGGCGCTGCAGCGAGCAGTCACGGGTGCCGACGACGATCGCGTTGCCGTGCTTGTCGGCGAGCACCTGGGCCTCGACGTGGCGCGGCTTGTCCAGGTAGCGCTCGACGAAGCACTCGCCCCTGCCGAACGCCGCGACGGCCTCACGGGTCGCGGACTCGAACAGCTCGGGGATCTCCTCCAGCGTGCGCGCGACCTTCAGCCCGCGGCCACCGCCGCCGAACGCCGCCTTGATCGCGACCGGCAGGCCGTGCTCCTCCGCGAACGCGACGATCTCGCTCGCGTCCTTGACCGGCTCCTTCGTGCCGGGCACCAGCGGCGCTCCCGCCTTCATCGCGATGTGGCGCGCGGTCACCTTGTCGCCCAGGTCGCGGATCGCCTGCGGGCTCGGGCCGATCCAGGTCAAGCCCGCGTCGATGACCGCCTGCGCGAAGTCGGCGTTCTCGGACAGGAAGCCGTAGCCGGGGTGCACCGAGTCGGCGCCGGAGCGCTTCGCGACGTCGATGAGCTTGTCGATGACGAGGTAGCTTTCCGCCGCCGTCGTCCCGCCGAGCGCGAACGCCTCGTCGGCGAGCCGCACGTGCGGGGCGTCCCGGTCCGGATCCGCGTACACGGCGACGCTCGACAGGCCCGCGTCCCTGGCCGCTCTGATCACGCGAACCGCGATCTCCCCCCGGTTGGCGACAAGGATCTTGGTGACCGGTCCGCCGCTGGCCTGCTCGGGCACGCCCAACCTCCGATGAAGAGTTCCGCCTCCCGCCCCGGAAAACACCTTCTCAGCAGCGCTTCCGTGGGCCTTCCCGCAGTTTACGGGCCGGGTTCCGCCGTGCGGTGAGAGGCGGCTCACGCTTACCCTGGCAGGAACAGGCGGGGAGAAGGGGTGAGCACGTGGGCGCGAGGCGGGTTCCTCGGTCCGTGTTGTTCACCGCCGTGCTGGCCGCGCTCGTGACGCTGGGGGCACTGGGCGGGGTGGCGGTGCTGCGGGGCCAGGACGACGTGACGCGGGTGGACGCGGGGGCGCCGGCGACGCCGCAGGCCGCGGACCACGAGTGCGGGGACGCGCCGTGCCAGGTGGTCGCCACCGCTTCCGTCGGCGCCACGCAGGTGGAGCTGCTCGCCGACGCGCAGGGCGACAACGGCCGGCTGCAGGCCGGCGGCCAGGTGGTACAGACCAGCATCACGCAGCTGGGCGCGCGGCTGCGCGGGGACTCGCTGTCGTGCGCGGTGGCGTCGGTCTCGGCGTGCCTCGTCGAGGCGCCGCTGAACGGCGGCCGCGTCGGGGAACTGGTGGTCCAGCGCGACGGGGACTGGCACCCGGTGGCGAAGCCGTACTTCTCCGACGCGGGCGTGCTCCTGCTGAGCGACGTCACCGGCACGGACGCGCCGGAGGTCGTGGTGGTGCGGTCGTCCCCGGCGCTCGCGGAGGTCTACGCGCTCGACGGCGGCGTCGTCGGCTGCACGAAGCGGTACAGCTACCCGGCGCAGATCCGGGGCTGGCCCCAGGTCAGGGTCGTCGCCTCGGATCTGCGCACGTGCTCGTGACGTCAGACGAACTGGTTGCCCTCGGCGCGCAGGTGACGTCGCAGCACCTTGCCGTTCCCGTTGCGGGGCAGGGCGTCCAGCCACACGATGTCGTCGGGGACCTTGTACCAGGACAGGCGGGCCTTCGCGAGGTCGACCAGCTCCGTGCCGAGCGCGTCCGGCTCGACGTCGGGAGCGGGCACGACGTAGGCCCGCAGCGTGGTGTACCCGGTTTCGCGCCGGACGGCGCTGACCGCCGCTTCGAGGACACCCGGATGGCTTTCCAGCAGCCGTTCGACCTCGCCGGGCACCACGTTCTGCCCGCCGATCACCTCGACGTCGTCGAGCCTGCCGTGGACGTGCACGACGCCGTCCTCGTCGAGCGAGCCCAGGTCGCCGGTCGGCCACCACGTGTCGAAGACCTGATCGGGCCCGAGGCTGCCGCGGGCGACGCCGCGGGTGGCGAAGGGGACGCGGACGTGCAGCTCACCCCGTTCCCCGGTGGGCAGCACCTGCCCGTCGGCGTCGACGATCCGCACCGCACGGCCCTGGAACGGCGGCCCGACGGCCGAGGGGGTGTCGTAGTCGGCCGGCCTGCCGATGGCGACCCCGCCGATCTCCGTGGCGCCGTAGCCGTTGACCAGCCGCGCGCCGAGGATCGGCACCAGTTGTTCGCGCAGGCGTTGCGAAAGCGCCTCCCCGGCGCAGATCGCGACCCGCAGCGCGCCGAGCACCTCGGCGTGGTCCGGTTCGAGCAGCAACCGCGCGAAGAAGCTCGGCTGCCCGAAGAACCTCGTGACCCCGTGGGTGCGCATGAGTTCGATCGCCGCCGTCGGAGTCGCCCGCGGGCGGGACAGCACGGAGGTCAGCCCGGTTTCGAGCGTGGCGAGCGTCGAGGCGCTCAGGCCACCGAAGAAGTACATCCGGGACACCGAAAACCCGACCAGGCCGACGCCTTCCGTGCCGCGCGGCTTGCCGATGTCGCGGTGCAGGAAGAAGCACAACTTCGGGGTGCCCGTGGTGCCCGAGGTGAACAGGGCCAGCGCCGGGGCGTCCCCGCCGGCGGCGAAGTCCGTGGCGGGTTCCGCCGCGGACAGGTGCTCGGCCCGAGTGGTCCGGACCAGTCCGGCGGTGTCGAGCCAGCCCGCGGTCTCCGGGTCGACCACGGCCAGCGCGGGCTCGGCGGTCGCCGCGTCCCGCTCCAGGTCCTCGCGGCTCATCTGGACGTTCACGGGTACCGCGACGACACCCGCCTGCCAGGCGCCCAGCAGGCACCAGACCAGTTCCACGCTGTCCGGCAGCGCGAGCAGCACCCGGTCACCGGGCCGCAGTCCCGCGGCCCGGTAACCGTTCGCGACCCGCGCCGCGCCGTCGAAGACCTCCGCGAACGTCCACTCGCGACGGTCGGCGACGAACGCGACGCGTTCGTGCCAACCGTTTTCGCGGGTGTGTTCCGCCAAGCGCTGTGCCACGTTGTCAAGCATGCCCGCCAGCTTGCCGCGAACCCGGCGGGCACCGGTGTGGAATTCACCTGAACTGCCCGGAAGTCGGCAGTTCTTTCACCGCTACGCCCGGACGGGCTCCCGCGCCGGCTCCGGCTCGAGCAGCGGGGGAGCGGTGTGCGAGTGGAGCACCTCGTCGTCGAGCAGGCCCTCGGTGCGCGCGATCCACGTCGGGATGGCGATCTGGCCAGCCACGTTCGTCGCGGTGCGCATCATGTCGAGGATCGGGTCGATGCCGTAGATCACGGCGATCCCGGTGGCGATCACCGCGGGCGGCAGGTCCAGCGTGCTCAGCGTCAGCGTGAGCATCGTGAACCAGCCGGTGACGCCGGCGGTGGCGATCGCCCCGAACACCGCGACGACCACGATCAGCACGTAGTCCCCGATGCCGAGGTGGATACCGAACAGGTTCGCGATGAAGATCGTCGCGACCGCGGGGTACACCGCCGCGCAGCCGTCCATCTTCGTCGTCGTGCCCAGCGGCACCGCGAAACTCGCGTAGCCGGGGTCCACACCCAGGTTCACCGCGGTCTGGCGGCTCAGCGGCAGCGTCGCGCCGGAGGAGCGGGACACGAACGCGAACTGCAGCGCCGTCCACGCCTTGCGGAAGAACAGCACCGGGCTCACCCTGCCGACGAACCGCAGCAGCAGCGGGTACACGACGAACAGCACGAGCAGCGTGCCCACGTACACGGCGACGATGAGCGACAGCAGCGGCCGCACGAACTGGTTGCCGTAGGTGGCGAACGCGTGGCCGATCAGGCCCAGCACACCGAGCGGGGCGAGCCGGATGATCCAGCCCAGCACCTTCTGCACGAGGTCGAACACCACGCGGTTGAACCGCACGAACGGCTCGGCGCGGTCGCCCAGGGTGTACGCGGCCATGCCCACGGCCAGTGAGATCACCACGACCTGCAGGATCTTGCCGTCGGCGAAGGCGGAGAACAGGTTGCTGGGCACCAGGTTCTCGATGATGTCGAGCCACGAGCCGTGGTCGCGCGAGGCGAGCTTGTCGACGGTCGCCTTGTCGGGCTGCAGCGACACCCCCTTGCCGGGGTCGACGACTCGGCCGACGGCGATGCCGATGAGCACGGCGATGAGCGACGTCGTGGCGAACCACAGCACGGTCTTGCCGCCGAGGCGCGCCGCGGTGCGGGCGCCGCCGAGCCCGCGGAGGCTCGCGATGCCGAGCACGATCGCGGTGAACACCAGCGGCAGGACGGTGACCTGCAGGAGGTCCGCGAAGATCGAGCCGATGGTGTCGAGGGTGGTGCTCAGCCAGTCGAGGTCGGCCTGCCGGGCCAGTACACCCAGCAGGGCACCGGCGACGAGGGCGACGACCACGACCAGGCCGAAGACCTTGGGCTGTCGATAGGTCCGTAACAGGGACACGGGTTCACTCCGGGGACGGAAAGTTGCACGTTCGTACCGAGAAGGGTGAACGTCCGCTTCCGCCCGGAGCTTCCGCGTTCCACTATGTGAGAGACCACAGGTCGGCGACGGTGAGCCCGACCTGCGCGAGCAGCCGGCGCGTGAGCGGCAGGCTGATCCCGATCACGCTCGACGGGTCGCCCTCGATGCCCTCGACGAACCAGCCGCCGAGCCCGTCGAGGGTGAACGCGCCGGCGACGTTGAGCGGCTCGCCCGTCGCGACGTACGCCTCGATCTCCTCGGGCGACGGGTCGGCGAAGCGGACTCCGGTGGTCTGGCTACCCGTGGCGCGAGCCGTGATCCCGCCGCCGGACAACCGGAGCACCGCGTGCCCGGTGAGCAGGTCGCCCCGGTTGCCCGCGAGCTGGGTCCACCGCTTCCGCGCGACCTCCGCCGTGCCGGGCTTGCCGAGCATCTCGCCGTCGAGCGACAGCATCGAGTCGCAGCCGACGACCACGGCGTCCTCGGGCCCGAGGGTGCGCGCGACGGCCTCCGCCTTCGCCACCGCGAGCGCGGTGACCAGCTCGGCGGGGCTCGGATCGGTCAGCCCGGCCGCGACGGCGTCCTCGTCGACGCCGGACACCACGACGCTCGGTTCGATCCCGGCCGCGCGGAGGACGGCGAGACGGGCGGGGGAGGCGGAGGCCAGCACGAAGCGCATGGGCCGAATGTAGCCAACGGCGTCAGCCGCGGTTGCCCACCGGTTCCGGCGACCGTGCCGGGGTGGCGTGCGAGACCCGGCGCATCACGAGTGCCGTGAGCGCGCCCAGCACGAGAACCGCGGCGGGCAGGAGCAGCGTTTCGCGGGCGGCGGTGGTCAGCGCCTCCGCCGGGTTGGCGGGGTGGGCCGCCATCGCCGTCGTGATGCGGGCCTGCAGCAGCACGCCGATCGCGGCGCTGCCGAGGACGCCGCCGACCTGCCGGGCGGTGTTGAAGATGCCCGAGGCGGCACCGGCGAGCCTGCGGTCCACCGAGCTCATCGTCACGTTGCTCATCGGCGCGAACACGCAGCCGGTGCCGACGCCGCACAGCAGCAGCACCGGGACCAGCGACCACGGGCCGGTGTCCGCCCTGGCCTGCAGCGTCACGCCGACCAGGCCCGCGGCGAGCGCGAGGAAACCGACCAGCACGAGGTACTTCGCGTTGACGCGGTCGGACAGCCTGCCGACGAACGGCGCGATGATCCCCGACAGCAACGACATCGGCGCGGTGAGCAGGCCGGCGCTGGTCGGCGACATGAGCAGCACGTCCTGCAGGTACACGACCAGCGGCACGAACATCCCGGTCATGGCGAAGCCGATCGCGACCGCGGTGAGGGTGCCGGTGGAGAAGTTCCAGTTGCGGAACACGGCCAGCGGCAGCAGCGGTTCGCGCGTGTTGAGCCGCTGCCAGATCACGAACGCGACGAGCAGCAGCACCCCGGCGGCGATGATCTCCGGGATGTTCACCGGGCCGAAGACGCGGCCCCACGAGTACTGCTGGCCGTTCTGGATGCCGAAGACCAGGCAGCACAGGCCGGCGGCGGAGAGCAGGATGCCCAGGACGTCGAACGAGTGCGAGTGCTTCGGCTGCCAGTCCGGCACCAGCACCGCGGTGAGCACGATGGCGACGACGCCGATCGGGACGTTGACGAAGAAGATCCACTCCCAGCCGAGGCTGTCGACGAGCAGGCCGCCGAGGAGCGGTCCCGCGATGGTCGCGAGGCCCGCGACGCCGCCCCAGAGCCCCATCGCGGGGCCGCGCTTGGCGGGCGGGAACAGGTGCGTGATGAACGCCAGGGTCTGCGGCGTCATCAGCGCGGCGCCGAGGCCCTGGACCGCGCGGGCGGCGATGAGCATCTCGACCGTACCGGACAGGCCGCACCACAGCGACGCGAGCGTGAACACGGCCAGGCCCGCGAGGAAGATCCGCTTGGGGCCGAAGCGGTCGCCGAGCCTGCTGGTGAACAGCATCGGCACGGCGTAGGTGAGCAGGTAGACGCTGAGCACCCAGACGACGGAGTTGAGCGAGGTGTGCAGTTCGCGCACCATCGCGGGGATCGCGATGGACACGATGGTGGTGTCCAGCAGGATCATGAAGAACCCGATGCACAGTGCGGACAGTGCCGCCCACGGGTTTGTTCTAGGCATTTCTTCTTTCCTTGTCGTCCACAATGGAGAGATGGGGGAGTTCGGACGGTTTGTCCTCGGTGGGCCACAGGATGCGGCCGGACTCGAGGTCGGCGATCAGCCGCTCGGTCCAGTCCAGTTCGGACTTGCGCTGGTGGTGGGCGTACGCGTGATCGATCCAGTACAGGCGCGGCAGGTTCTTCTCGAGCAGCTGCTCGACGACCGCCTCGTCGGAGGCGACGTGGCCCTTGAGGTGCATGACGCGCAGCTTGAGGTGGTCGATGGCGTCCTGCGGGTTGAGCTCGGACAGGGCCGACAGGGCGACCGGGTACTGGGGGTACTCCTCGGCGATCGTGGCGAGCATGTCGCGCGCCTGCTCGGCGAAGGTGTCCCGGCCGGTCTCGGTCATCGCGTAGACGGTGCGTTCGGGGCGGCGGCCCTGGCGCTGGGTGTCGACGACCTCGATGAAGCCTTGCTTCTCCAGGCGCTCGACGGTGTGGTACAGCGAGCCCGGGCGCAGCTTGACCCGCAGATCCACCCGGCGGCGCTTCATCAGCTGCGTCATCTCGTACGGGTGCATCGGCTGTTCGTGCAGCAGCTCGAGGATCGCCATGCCCAGGGGCGTCAGCGCCTGCTTCATCGAGGCCAAGTCTTGATCAGTCCTTCCCGATGAGTCCCTACCGTATATTCCACGTGGACTATACGGCGGGGAGTGTTGTGCTGTCGAGGGTGAGCGGGAGCACAGGAGTGCCGTGGACGCGGGGGTGGGGGTTTTAGCTGGTGGAGGGGGTGGTGGTGGTGTGTCTCCGCAGCGGCGCCCTTCGGTCAGCCGCCTCGGCGGGAGGCGTTCCCGGCCCTCGCGTCTGCGGTGCCGCGGCCGCCCCGGCCAGCCGCCTCGGTCGGAGCGACTCCCGCCCCTCGGGTCTGCGGTGCCGCGGCTGCCCGGCCAGTCGCCTCGGTCGGAGCGACTCCCGCCCCT
>NZ_BAABIB010000081.1:0-39703 GCF_039542405.1 Amycolatopsis dongchuanensis | reverse complement strand
GTCGCCTCGGTCGGAGCGACTCCCGCCCTTCGGGTCTGCGGTGCCGCGGCTGCCCGGCCAGTCGCCTCGGTCGGAGCGACTCCCGCCCCTCGGGTCTGCAGCGCGGCAGCCACCCCGCCTGCCACCTTCGCCCTCCGCCCCCCGCAGCGCCATAGCCGCTTCCGCCGCAGCCACCCGCCAGCCGCCTCTGCCGGAGTCACTCCCGCCCCTCGCGTTCGCGGCGCCGCAGCCATCCGCCAGCCGTCTCCGCCCGTCCACAGCGCCATAGCCGCTTCCGCCGGAGCCACCCGCCAGCCGCCTCTGCCGGAGTCACTCCCGCCCCTCGGGTCTGCGGCGCCGCAGCCACCCGCCAGCCATCTCCGCCCGTCCACAGCGCCATAGCCGCCTCCGCCGGAGCCACCCGCCAGCCGCCTCTGCCGGAGTCACTCCCGCCCCTCGCGTTCGCGGCGCCACAGCCACCCGCCAGCCATCTCCGCCCCCGCATCCCCATCGCCATAGCCCCTCCACCGAAGCCACTCCTGCCCCCGTCCCCGCGGCGCCACAGCCACCCGCCAAGCCGCCTCGGCCGAAGCCACCCCCCGCCCCCGCGTCGGCAGCACCACAGCCCTCCCGCCAGCCACCTCCCACGAAGCCCCCCGCACCCGCCCGCGACACGCCACGACCGCGTTTCCCCTGGCCAACCACGCGCCGCGGTGGTGGCGTGTCGGCAGCCGGGGGCGGTCGGGGGCCGGGAGCGACCCGAGCCCACCCACCTGCCCCCGTCATCCGCGCCGCGAACACCGGGGAAACTCCCGGATCCCCCTGGCGCCAGACAGCTCTACCGTCGAGCCGTGGTTCGACGGATGGTGCTCGTGTTCCTCGCCGCCGCGGCGGTCTGCCTCGTCCCCTGGACCGGCTACCTCGCGGGCACGCTGCCGCAGCGGTACGAAACTGCGCAGTGGCGCACGGCCTGGGTCGGGTTCGACGTCGCCCTCGCGTGCTGCTTCGCGGCCGCCGCGTGGCTGGGACTGCGGCGCCGCCGCGCGGCCGTACCGTTGCTGGCCGCCACCGCGGCCCTGCTGTGCTGCGACGCGTGGTTCGACGTCCTGCTGGACTGGACCTCACCCGACCGCTGGACCAGCCTCGCGCTCGCCGGGTTCGCCGAGCTGCCGATCGCCGTGTTCCTGCTCGTCGTCGCGCGGCGGCTGCTCACCGGCAGCCTGCGGCGGCGGTCACTGACCATGCGGGACATCGAGCTGTTCGGCGACCCGCGGTACGGCGAGGTGCTCCGGCGGCTCCCGGCCACGGCGGACGAACTGCCCCCGGACCTCGCGGAACGGCTCGGCGCCCTCGCCGCCGCCGGTCACGTGCGCCGCCGCCGCGACGGTCGCTGGAGCGCGCTGCCGCAGTACCTCCGGGAGCCCGAGCCGGACGACTTCCCCGGCCCGCAACGGGCCCGGGTCGCGGAATTCCTCGACCGGAAGTACCGCCGCGAACTCGAACTGCTGTCCTGGGCGGCCGCCCACTGGGACGAGTTCGGGCCCTGGGGCAAGGCGGAGCGGGCCTCGGTCGTGCTCACCGAAGCGGACCTGCGGAAGTTCGAGGCCGAGTACCTCGACCTGCTCCTCCGGTACTGCCGCCTGCGCCGCCCCGCCGACCCCGCGACGCGGGAGGTGGCGGTGCGCTTCTACGCGTTCCCGGCCCGGACCTAGCCCGTCCCGAACGAGCACGGGGACCGCCCGGTTTCGGCTACGGTGGGAAGAGTCGGGGGGCGTACGGCGGCATTCCTGGGGGTCTTTCGGTGGTGGATCCGCTCTCCTCGGCTCTGCTCGGCGCGCTCGGCGCCACCTTCTCCGCCCTGCACCAGTGGGCGGTCGAGCGCGGGGCCGACCGGCTCGTGCACCGCGCGCGGGAACTCGGCAGCCCCGAGCGCGTCCTCGCGCAGGCCGCCCGCGAGCTGGCCGACCTGCGCACCACCGAGTTCCGCCGCCTCGCCGACAACGAGTGGGCCGCGGTGCAGATCGCCGTCGCCGGGTCCTTGCACGCCGCGCGGCTCGACGAAGCACCGCCCGCCGTGCTGGTGAGCGCGAACCGCCTGCGTGCCAGGGTCCGCGCGGCAGGCCGGGCCGAACTGCGGTCGGCGGGGCTGGACGACTCCGGCCGCGAGGCCTACCACCGCCTGCTTCGCCACACCTGCCGCCGGATCGCGCAGCGGGCGCGGGCCGTGGACGGCGTGATGCAGGCGCTGCACGCCGAAGTGGCGGGCAACGTCGAAGAACTCAAGCACCAGGTCGGTGAGCTGGCCGCGGAACCGGCACGACGCGGGGACGGCTTCGAACGCGCGTATGTCGGCTACGTCGCGGAGGAGTACGCCACCTTCGAGCTGTTCCAGGTCAGCATGGGCCGCGCCCCCGCGCTCCACTCGTTCGACCACTTCTACACCGCACCCTCCATCGCACGCCGCCAGCGGTCCGACGACGACGTTGAGCTCACCGGCGCCGGCACGGACAGCGCGAACGCGATCGGCTCGGCACGCCGCGTGCTGCTGCTCGGCGGCGCCGGTGCGGGCAAGACGACGTTCCTGCGCTGGCTGCTGCACACCGCCGCGGTTTCGGTCCGCGACGGCCGCGAAGGCCCGTGGTACGACGCGATCCCGTTCTTCGTTTCGCTGCGCCAGTTCGGTGACCGCCCGCTGCCCGCCCCCGAGGACCTGGTCGCCGTCACCGCGCCACCGCTCGCCGGGGAGAAGCCCGACCGCTGGGTCAGCACGGTGCTGCGCTCGGGCCGCGCGATGGTGCTCGTCGACGGCGTCGACGAACTGCTCTACGACCGGCGCGAGGAGGTCCGCCGCTGGCTGACCGGCCTGGTCCGCGCCTACCCCGACGCCCGCTACGTCGTGAGCACGCGCCCCTCCGCCGTACCCGACGACTGGCCCGGCGCCGACTTCGGCCGGTTCGAGCTGCTTCCGTTGAGCAGCAGGGGTTTGCAGAACCTCATCGGCCGCTGGTACGAGGCCGCGCGGGCGCTGGAGGCGGATCCGGTGCAGCGGGCGTGGCTTGCGGGCTGCGAGGAACGGCTGGTGCGGAGCCTGACCACGCGCCCGGACGTGCGGAGCCTCGTGTCGAGCCCGTTGCTGTGTTCGCTGCTGTGCGCGCTGTACCGGCAGGAGAACATGTACCTGCCGCAGAGCCGCAAGGAACTGCTGGACAAGGCGCTCGAACTGCTGCTGGGGCAGTGGGACGTGCAGCGCGACATCGCGGTCGAGGACGAACTGCGCATGTCCACCAAGGAAAAGGTCGTGCTGCTGGAACGGTTCGCGGCGCCGATGGTGCGCAACGCCGAGCTGATGGTCACCGAGGAGGTGGCGGCGCGGCGGTTCGGCAGGGCGATGTCGGGCCTGCGGTCGGAGGCCAGGGAGCTGCGGCCGGAACAGGTGCTGCGGCACATGCTGGAACGCACGGGCCTGCTGCGGGAGCGCGACGGCCGGATCCAGTTCGTGCACCGCACTTTCCGGGATTTCCTGGCGGCGGGCGAGTTCGTCAAGGCGGGCGAACTGGGCTACCTGATCGACCACGCGCACGACGATTCCCTGTACGAGGTCGTGTTCATGGCGGCTGCGCAGGCCCGGGCCCGCGAGGCGGGGGAGTTGCTGGGGCGGCTGCTGGAACGGGCGGGCAAGCGGGTGACGCGCAAGGACCGTGAGACCGCCGACCGGCTGGAGCTGCTCGCGGCCGCGTCGCTGGGGTACGTGGACGTGATCGACCCGGAGCACGTCCGCGCCGACGTGCTCGCCGCGGTCCGCAGGCTCATTCCGCCCCGCACGTTCCAGGACGCGGAGCTCCTGGCACGGGCGGGCGGGTTCGTGGCGGACCTGCTGCCGGGGCCGATCGAGGTCGGCAAGCACGCGGACGAGACGGGTGCCGACCGGGCCGAGGTCGCGGCGCGGGTGATCCGGACGCTGGCGATGATCGGCGGCGAGGAGGCGTGGGAGAAGATCCAGGCCTTCACCGGCACCGACCGCGGCGTGGTGATCGACGAGTTGCTGCGGGCGTGGCGGCAGTTCGACCACTCCGAGGACTACGCGCGCACGCTGCTGTCCGATGTGGACTTCGGCGAGCTGGTGCTGGAGGTGCACCGCTGGGACGTGCTCGCGCGGCTGCGGCACCTCAAGAAGCTGACCGCCGTGCAGCTGATCGGCGACATCGCGCTCACCGACCGGGAGGGCAGGCGGCCGCTCGCGGACATCCCGAACCTGCGGCACCTGGAGATCCGGTCCAACGAGGTGGCCGACACATTGTCCGGCCTCGCGGGCTGCGACGCGCTGCGCGTGCTGTGGATTTCGGGCTACAGCGCGCTGCGGGACCTGTCCGCGCTGGCCGGGCTCGGCGTGGAGGAGCTGCGCCTGCACACGACCGGCGGGTTCGGAGACCTGCGGGCGCCGCGACTGGTGACGCTCGCGGGGTCACGGGTGCGGCGGTTGTCGATCCGGCATCCCGCGCTGGCGCGGGGGCTCGGGGTGCTGCCGGAGGACCTGCCGCTGGCGGAACTGGTGCTCGACGCCAGGGCGGAGTACCGGTCGCTGCGGGGGGTCGAGCGCTTTCCGGGGCTGCGCAAGGTTTCCGTGCACGGCATCCCGGACACCGACGAGGTGCGGGCGCTGGGCGCGTTGCCCGCGCTGGAGCACCTGGTCGTGCAGGGCGCCCACCCGGTGGCCGACCTCGTGCGGTTGCGCCCGCTGTCCGGGGTCAAGGTGGAGTTGTTCGACGTACCCGATCTTCGCGCCGCGCGGGACGCGCTGCCCGAGACCGAGCTGGTCCTGCACCCGCGGGAAAAGGCGGCGAGTTAGGTCCGCGCCAGCGACGCGAGGACGATCTCCCGCGCCGCGTGGACCGTCGCCGTGAAGGCCGCCGGATCGCGGCCGATGCGAGCGGCGCCCGCGCGCACGGCGCCGGACAGGTGCGCGTTCTCCTGGTACGTCGCCGCCGTCGGCCGGGGCCCGGTGTTCGGCGCGGACATGTGCGTGGATCTTCGCGGTGTCACCGTCGAGGTCGATGACGTGACCCGTGGTGGGTCGTGGTCAGCCCGGCCGGTAGCGGTTGCCGACGGCGAGGATGTGGTCGGCGATCAGGGTGTGCAGCCCCGCCTCGTCCCCGGCTTCGAGCAGCTCGCAGATGCGCGTGTGCTCTTCGAGGATGATGCGCGGGCGCTCGGCGTGGTCGTGCCTCAGTGCGCTGTGGACGATCCGCAGCTGCCGGTCCCGCAGGCCGGAGTAGAACTCGTCGAACAGCGCGTTGCCCCCCGCGTGCACGAGCGCGGCGTGGAAATCGCGGTCGGTGGTGGTGAAACGCGGGTCCGGCCACTCCAGTCGCTTCTGCTCGGCCAGTATCCGGCGCATCTCCTCGGCCGCCTCACGCTGGCGCCCGGCCTGGATGACCTTCGTCGCCGCGTGGCGCTCCAGGAAGATCCGCGCCTCGAGGATGTCCTCGGCCTCGCTCGCCGAGACGGGCACGACGAGTGCGCCCCGCTTCGGGTAGAGCCGCAGCAGGCCCTCCGCCGCCAATCGCAGGAACGCCTCACGCACCGGGGTCCGCGACAGCCCAATCCCTTCGGCGACCTCGCCCTCGCTGATCAGCCTGCCGCCCTCGTAGCGGCCGTCCAGGATCCGCTCCTTCGTCCACCCGTACGCGCGATCGCTCGCCGCGCCTTGTGAGCGGTCCCTCGTTGACATGGGCGCATCCTAGGACGAGCCTGATAGATACAAGATAGATGCAACAAGGGGGGTTGGTTGTGCGCAAGGCGTGGTTCATGTGGGGCCTGGGTGCCCTCTGCTACCTGACCGCGCTGTTCCACCGGATGAGCCTGTCCGTCGCGGGCCTCACCGCGCAGGAACGCTTTTCGGTCGACGCCACCGGGCTCGCGGCGTTCTCCGTGGTCCAGCTGGTGCTGTACGCGCTGCTGCAGGTCCCGGTGGGTGCCGCCGCCGACCGGTTCGGCCCGCGGCGGCTGCTGCTCGCCGGGATGGCGTTGATGGCGGCGGGCTCGACGGTGTTCGCGCTCGCCACGGCGTACCCGCTCGCGATGACGGGCCGTGCGCTCATCGGCGCGGGGGACGCCTTCCTGTTCGTCAACGTGCTGCGGCTGGCGCACAACTGGTTCCCCGGCCGCCGCTACGCCCTCGTCGCCGCGCTGACCGGCATGATCGGCGGGCTGGGCCAGCTGATCGCCACGGCGCCGCTCGCCGCGCTGCTCACCGGTTTCGGCTGGACGGCGGCGTTCCTGTCCGCCGGGGTGGTCACCGCCGTGCTGCTGGCCGTCGTCGGGCTGTTGTTGCGGGAGAGCCCGCGGGGCAGGGTCGCGCCGGTCGTGAGCGGGGAGCCGCTGCGGGAGAGCCTGCGGCACGCGTGGCGCAACCGCGGCACCAGGCACGCGATGTGGACGCACTACACGCTGATGGGCACGTTCGTGTCGTTCACCGCCGTGCTCGGGCAGCCGTACCTGGTCAGCGCGCAGGGCCGCAGCCCGGCCGCGGCCGGCGGGCTGCTGAGCGTCGTGGTGATCGGGTTCGTGCTGGTCAGCACGGTCGCGGGGCAGCTGGCGTCCCGCCGCCCCGACCTGCGGGCGCGGCTGGTCGCGGCGGCGGCGTCGGTGAGCGCGCTGTGCTGGCTGGTGCTCGTCGCGGTGCCGGGCCCGCTGCCGCAGGCGGTGCTCGCGCCGGTGCTGTTCCTCATCGGCGCGGCGGGCGGTGTGAGCATGCTGGCGTTCGACCTCGCGCGCACCGCGAACCACGGTCACCGGGCCGGGATCGCCAGCGGCGTGGCCAACATGGGCGGTTTCTGCTTCGCCGTCGTGGCCGAACTGGGCGTGGGGATCCTGCTGGACGCCCTTGTCGCGCACGGCGTCGGCGCGGCGCTCGCGCACCGGCTGGCGTTCGGGGTCGTGCTGGTGATGGCGGTCGCGGGCACGGTGCGCCTGTTCACGCTGCACGGACACGCCGGGGCGAGCCCGGAACGGGCCGAGGTGCTGGAGCCGGTGGGCTGAGCGTCAGCGGGGGAACCCCGACGCCCGCCAGGCGCCGTCGCCCGGAGCCGGGGCGTGCCGCAGCAGCCGGGCGCGGTCGCCCCACCGGCTCCGCCGTTCGCGTCGCGGTGGCGCGGACGGGGCCGACGCCGCCGCGGCCAGGACCACCGTCAGCGCCGCCAGTTCCGCGTCGTCCGGGTTGCCGCGCACCACCCGCAGGAAGGGCGCCTTCTCGTCGCTCATCGATGCCTCACAGCGGGATGTTGCCGTGCTTCTTGGGCGGCAGCGTCTCGCGCTTGTCCCGCAGCATCGCGAGCGCGCGCGTGATGTGGCCGCGCGTGTGCGCCGGGACGATCACCGAGTCCACGTACCCGCGCTCCGCCGCCTCGTACGGGTTGAGCAGCGCGTCCTCGTATTCCTGGATCAGCTGGGCACGCAGCGCCTCGACGTCCTTGCCCTCCTCGGCCGCCTTCGCGAGCGTCCTGCGGTGCACGATGTTCGCCGCGCCCTGGGCGCCCATCACCGCGACCTGCGCCGTCGGCCACGCCAGGTTGATGTCCGCGCCGAGGTGCTTGGAGCCCATCACGTCGTACGCGCCGCCGTACGCCTTCCGCGTGATCACCGTGACCAGCGGGACCGTCGCCTCGGCGTAGGCGTAGATCAGCTTCGCGCCGTGCCGGATGATGCCGTTCCACTCCTGGTCAGTGCCGGGCAGGAAGCCGGGCACGTCCACGAACGTCAGCACCGGGATGTTGAACGCGTCGCACGTGCGCACGAACCGCGCCGCCTTCTCCGACGCGTCGATGTCGAGGCAGCCCGCGAACTGGGTGGGCTGGTTCGCCACGACGCCGACCGCGTGCCCGTCCACCCGGCCGTAGCCGACGAGCACGTTGGGCGCGAACAGCTCCTGGACCTCCAGGAACTCGCCGTCGTCGAGCACGCGGGTGATCACCTCGTGCATGTCGTACGGCTGGTTCGGCGAGTCCGGGATGAGCGTGTTCAGTTCGAGGTCGGTCTCGGTCACGCCCTCGGCGATGGAGATCCCGGCCGGCTCGGTGGAGTCGAACACCGGCGGGTCGGACAGGTTGTTCGACGGCAGGTACGACAGCAGGTCCTTGACGTAGGCGATCGCGTCCTCCTCGTCGGAGGCGAGGTAGTGCGCGTTGCCCGACTTGGTGTTGTGCGTGCGGGCGCCGCCCAGCTCCTCGAACGTGACCTCCTCGCCGGTCACCGTCTTCACCACCTCGGGACCGGTGATGAACATGTGCGAGGTCTTGTCCACCATGACGATGAAGTCCGTCAGCGCGGGGGAGTAGACGTGCCCGCCCGCGTTGGTGCCCATGATCAGCGAGATCTGCGGGACCACGCCCGAGGCGTGCGTGTTGCGCCGGAAGATCTCCGCGTACAGCCCGAGCGAGACCACGCCCTCCTGGATGCGCGCGCCGCCGCCCTCGTTGATGCCGATGATCGGACGGCCCGTCTTCAGCGCCAGGTCCATCACCTTGACGATCTTCTCGCCGTACACCTCGCCGAGCGAACCGCCGAACACGGTCACGTCCTGGCTGAACACGCACACCGGGCGGCCGTCGACCGTGCCGTAACCGGTGACGACACCGTCCCCGTACGGGCGGTTGCGGTCCTGCCCGAAGTTCGTCGAGCGGTGCCGGGCCAGTTCGTCCAGCTCCACGAACGAACCCGGGTCGAGCAGCATGTCGATCCGCTCGCGGGCGGTCTTCTTGCCCTTCGAGTGCTGGCGCTCGACGGCGCGCTCGGACCCGGCGTGCACCGCCTCGTCGTAGCGGCGGTACAGGTCGGCGAGCTTGCCGGCCGTCGTGTGGATGTCCGGTTCCTCCGCTGGGGGCGTCCCGATCGGCTCCGTCGCGCTGCTCATGCCCCGGAGCTTAATCACCGCCCGGAGCTCCCGCGTGTGGTGTGAACCTCACCGTGCCGCGTGGACGAAGCGGCCGGGGGTGAGCCCGTAGTACCGCTTGAACCACCGCGTCAGGTGGCTCTGGTCGGCGAAACCGCTGCGTGTGGCGGCCTCGGCGGGCGGGTGGCCCTCCGCGAGCAGGCGGCGTGCGGCGCGGAGGCGGAGCTGGCGCTGGTAGTCGCTCGGCGCGACGCCGTAGGCGGCGACGAAGGCGCGGTGGAGCGCGAAGCGGCTGCAGCCCGCGGCCTCGGCGAGGTCGTCGGCGCGGAGGTCTTCGGCGTACGCGGCTTCGAGCAGCTCTCTGGCCTGGCGCACCTCGGCGGACGGCCCGTGGCTCCGCAGCGGACGCGTCGAGGCGCGGCGGACGAGGGCGCGGACGGTGGCGTGCAGCGCTTCGTCCTGGGCGAGGCGGCCCTCGGCGAGGGAGGCGTGCAGACTGCGGAGCGCGTCGGCGAGCGTGCGGTCCTCCAGCACCGGCTGTACGAACAACGGCAGCCCGACGCGCCGGTCCGCCGTGTCCCGCAGGACGTCCTCGACGAGCTCCGGTCCGATGTGGACGATCCGGTAGGTGAACCCGTCCGCTCGGGCGGCCTGGCCGTCGTGCGGGTCTTCGGGGTTGAAGGCCATCACCATGCCGGCGGCGCTCGTGCGGGCCTCGCCGCGGCACGTGAAGGCCTGCGCACCCGCCTCGGTGACGCCGAAGGAGTACGTCTCGTGACTGTGCCGGTGGTAGACGTGCTGCTCGAAGTGGGCGTGCATGGCTTCGAGCGGACGGTCGGGTGCCCGCCAGTAGCTCGCCCAGTCCGCCATGCCGCCAGTATCCCGCACGAACGTTCAAGACGACGTCGTCCCGCGCTCGCCACGATGACGGGCATGAAGACGAAGATCGCGGTCGTTGTGCGGGACGACCTGGCCACGTGGCAACGGCTGAACGTCACCGCGTTCCTGGTGAGCGGGATCGCGGCGCGGTTCCCGGAGACCGTCGGCGAGCCCTACGAGGACGCGTCCGGGCAGGAGTACCTGCCGATGTTCGGCCAGCCGGTGCTGGTGTACCAGGCCGACGCGGAGGCCTTGCGCGACACGCACCGGAAGGCGCTGGCGCGGGAACTGGCCGTCGCCGTCTACACCGAGGAGTTGTTCACCACCGACAACGACGTGGACAACCGGGCCGCGGTGCGCGCTGTGCCGACGGAGAAGCTGGGGCTCGTCGGCATCGCCGTGCACGGCGGGCGGAACGCGGTCGACAAGGCGCTCAAGGGGCTTTCCCTGCACCCGTGAGCCCGCGGAGGAGGAGCGCCAAGCCCTCGCGGAACTCCTCCTCCGCCCGGATTTTCCCGGCGGCGCGGGCGGTTTCGGCGAGCACGGGGAACTCGTCCTGCTCGCTCAGCGCCTCGGTGCCGGGGCCGGAAAGCGGGCTGTAGTACTCGGTCTGGAGCGCGCCGAGCACGAGGCTGAGGTAGGCGCGGAAGGCGATCACGCGCCGGCGGCCGGTGAACCCGGCTTCGGCCAGCGCGGTCAGCACGGCCTCGCCCCAGCGCTGCGAGGCGGCCGACGTGTGGCGGTGGACGAGCAGCAGGGGGACGACGGCCGAGTGCTCGCCGACGGCCTGCCGGACGCGCTCGGCCAGCACGGTCAGCCGTTCGGTGAGGGAGCCCGCGGGCAGCGCCGGGTCGACGAGGCCGAGCACGAGGTCGACGACGAGGGCTTCGAGCTGCGCGCGGTCGGCCACGTAGCGGTAGAGCGCCATCGTGGCCGTGCCGAGCTCCTTGCCGACCGCCCGCATCGACAGTCCTTCGAGCCCGTCGCGATCGAGCACGGCGAGCGCGGCGGCGGCGATCTGGGCGGAGGTGAACGAGCGTGGGCGGGGCATGGTGGTTGACAGCGTACAACGTACGCGCATAGCGTTCGTAGGCGTACGACGTATACCTACGAAGGGGGAGCTGTGCGGACCTACGAGAGCGTGACCGGGGAGCTCGTCCGGGTGCCGGATCCGGAGCGGCTGGTGCACCTGCAGTTCCGGCGGTTCGCGGGCTGTCCCGTGTGCAACCTCCACCTGAGGTCGTTCGTCCAGCGGCACGACGAGATCGTCGCGGCGGGTGTGCGCGAGGTGGTCTTCTTCCACTCGCCCGCGGAGGAGCTGCGCGAGCACGTGGCGGGGCTGCCGTTCGCGGTGGTCGCCGATCCGGGCAAGGAGGTCTACGCCGAGTACGGCGTGGAGTCGGCGCCGCGCGCATTGCTGCACCCGAAGGCGTTGGGGCCGATCGTGCGCGGGATCGCGGTCGCGCTGGCGACCCGGGCGCCGTTGCCGAAGGCGCGCCCGCACGGTGGCCGCCTGGGCCTGCCCGCGGACTTCCTGATCGCGCCCGGCGGCGAAGTGGTCGCGAGCAAACACGGCGAGCACGTGTACGACCAGTGGTCGGTCGACGAGCTGCTCGCTCGCGCCGCGATGCGCCCGGTGGGCTGACGAGGCTGAGGAACTCCACCGGCCGCGGGTGCGGGCGGCTTCTCGACGTGTCGCGCGGTCCTGCTCCACCCGCGCCGCGCGAGAGTGGGGCCCTGAAAACCGCTCAGCGGCTTTCGTGCGCTTGGATGTGCGCGCCCTGCGGACCGAAGAGGCTGCATCTCATCCGCCCGCGCCGCCGCCGCGAGAGCGCTGCGTGAAAACCGCTCAGCGGGGCTTCGTGCGGATGTGGATGCGTTCGCCCTGGGGGCCGAACAGGCTGAGGAACTCCACCGGCCGCGCGTCGCCGTTGCCGAACCAGTGCGGGACGCGCGTGTCGAACTCCGCGGCTTCCCCGGCGCGCAGCACGGTGTCCTGCTTGCCCAGCACGATCCGCAGTTTGCCGCTGAGCACGTACAGCCACTCGTAACCCTCGTGCGTCGCCGGTTCGGGGTCCGTCCGCGCGCCGGCCGGCACGATGTGCTTGAACGCCTGCACGCCGCCCGGGTTGTGGCTGAGCGGGAGGATCGTCATCCCGTGTGCCACCACCGGTTTGCCGTGCACGCGGGGATCCCCGGTCTCCGGCGCGCCGACGAGCTCGTCGAGCGGGACGCGGTGGGCGCGCGCCAGCGGCAGCAGCAGCTCCAGGCTCGGCCTGCGGCTGCCGGATTCCAGGCGCGAGAGCGTGCTGACCGAGATCCCCGTGGCCTCGGACAACGCGGTCAACGTGGCGCCGCGTTGTTTTCGCAGCGCCCGCAGCCGCGGCCCGATGGTCGTCAGCACCTCGTCGAACTCCTCCGCCATGCGTCTATTGCACGTTCGGCAAAGGGGTTTGTCAAAACCGGACGTGATCCACGAGACAGCGCCGCCGGGAAGAGCCGCCGGACCTCCGCTGTTGACCAAGACAGCTTCCGGAAGCGGAAGCCGAGCCGCCCAGGCCGCTGTCCGACCTGCCCGACTCTTTCCCGTTGGAGGAGTTGCCGCCGTCCGTGGCGGCGCGGAGGTGTTGGCTATGTCGCTGAACGCGCGTTTCGGCGTTGATGTGCTCGGGATCCTTGCTGGTGCGTTCCTCGCGGTGACGGCCGTGGCGTTCACCGCGCCCGTCGCCGGCTGGATCGGTTTCGGTGTGTTCACGGGCCTGACCGTGATCGGGGCGCTCGGGGCGATCCTGTCGCACCGGCTCTCGGCCAGGATCGGGCACGGGGTGCTCGCGCTGGTGGGCCTGTGGTCGCTGATCGCGGCGCTGGTGTTCACCACGCCGGCGCTCGTGTTCGCCGACGCGCTGGCCGTGGTGCTGGTCGCGCTGGTGGACCTGACCGCGCACGAGCTGTCGACCGAGCGGGTGGTGCACCAGCTCGAGGTGCGCACCCCGGAGCAGGCGATCGCCTGACGTCCGAAGTGGACCGAGCCCGGTGGCGACACCGGGCTCTTTTCACGTCCGCAGCGTGGCGAGCAGCGCGGCCTTGTCCGGTTTCCCGCTCGGGGCGACCGGCACGGAGTCCACGACTGTGATGGTCGCGGGCACTGCGCTCTCGCCGAGTTCTTCCCGCACCGCAAGGCGAAGCGCTTCCAGGTCCGGCTCACGCCCCGGCGCGGCGACGACGAACGCGTGCGCCGCCTCGCCCGTGCGCTCGTCCGGGGCGCCGACCACGTACGCCTCGTCCACGTCGGGATGTGCGGCGAGCGCGCTTTCGATCGGGCCCGCGTAGTGCAGGATCGCGTTGATGATGATCACGTCCCGCGCCCGGCCCGTCAGGTACACGTAGCCGCGTTCGTCGAGCCTGCCGAGATCCCGCGTGCGCACCCAGCCGTCGCGCAGGACCTCGCCCGCGTCCTCCCCGCGGTACCCGCGGCACGCGTTCGCGGTGCGGACCCAGATCTCCCCGGTTTCCCCGGCAGGCACGGGTTTCCCGTCCTCGTCGCGGATTTCCAGCTCCACCCCCGTCCACGGCCGTCCCACGGACGCCACCGCTTCCGGGTACGCGGCGGCCTCCTCCGCCGTCAGCAGGCACAGCATGCCCGTCTCGGTCTGCCCGTAGCCGTGGTGCACCGCATCGCCGATGAGGTCGTACGCCGCGACCAGCTGGTGCGGTGGCAGCGGTGAGCCGGCGACGAGCACCGAGCGCAGCGAGCTGAGGTCGGCCTCCCGCTCCCGCAGCACCTCCAGGATCGAGTTCAGCCGCGGCACGGTCAGCAGCACCGCGGTGATCCGCAGCTGTTCGAGCACCTGCGGGAAGATCGGCACGGCGTCGGGGATCACCGCGGTGCCGCCGCCGAGCAGGCACAACCCGAGGTGCTCCTGCATGACCGCGCTCGCGAGCGTGCCGAACAGCAGGAACCGCCGGTACCGCCCGGCGAGCCGCCGCGTGTCGTCCGTCCAGTCGTCGGTCCGCCAGGCCCAGCGCGCGGTCAGCGCGGCGTAGGTGAACTCCACGCCCTTGGGCAGGCCCGTGCTGCCGCTGGTATAGACCACTGTGGCGAGGTCGTCCGGGCGCCCGCGGGGCGCGAGCGGGACCGGTTCGGCGGCCAGGGTGCCCAGCGGCAGCACCTTGCGTGCCGCGGCCAGGACCTCGGGCTGGGTGGTCGCGTCCGTCACGACCACGTCGGCGCCGCCCACGACGTGCGCCGCTTCCGCCACGGTGAGCCCGGGTTTGACGGCGACCACGCAGTGCCCGAGCACGTGTGCGGCGGTCTGGACCGCGAAGCCCTCTGGCGTGACGCCGGTCGCCACGGCGATCTCCGCCGGCTGGTCCAGACCAGCGGCGAGGAGGCCGCCGGCGTACCGCGAAACCAGCTCCAGCAGCTCGCCGCGGGAAACGGTCCGGTCGCCGTGCTCGAAGGCGGGGGTGGCGGAATCGGCGGCGAGCGCGTCGAGCAGTGTTCGCGGGAACACGTCTGTCATGTCGTCGTTGTACCAGAAGATCCACTGCCCGGACTAAATCGTCAGATTTGCGTGAAGAACCTCCGTTCGGCCTACGACGAATTGACTGTGATCTGAATCACGTACCCAATTCGTGATCATTGGTTCAAGCTTCAACTAGCTGGGGCTGCGCGCACTGGGAGGAGATTTTCGTTGTCTGCAGAGGAAACTCTCGACTACCTCGTGATCGGGGCCGGTCCCGCGGGCCTCCAGATGGGCTATTTCCTCGGCCGTTCGGGCCACCGGTACCTCATCGTGGAATCGGGCGAATCGCCCGGAACTTTCTTCACCGCTTTCCCGCGGCACCGCCAGCTGATCTCCAGCAACAAGGTGCACACCGGGTGGACCGATCCGGAGCTGAACCTGCGGGTCGACTGGAATTCCCTCCTCACCGAGGAAAACGATCCGCTGTTCACCCGGTACACGCCGCGGTACTTCCCGCCCGCCGGGGACATGGTGCGTTACCTCGGCGACTTCGCCGTCCGGCACGGCCTCGTGATCCGCTTCGGCACCCGCATCGTCGAGATCACCAAGCCGGACGACTTCGTGGCCACGGACCAGCACGGCGGCACTTACCGGGCGAAACGGGTGATCGTCGCGACCGGGGTGACCAAGCCGTACATCCCGGACATCGAGGGCGCGGAGCTGGCCGAGCGGTACGTCGACATGCCGGTCGATCCCGCCGGGTACACGAACCAGAAGGTGCTGATCATCGGGCGTGGCAACTCCGCGTTCGAGACCGCCGACAACCTGATCGAGACGGCGGCCGTCATCCACGTCGCCGGGTCCGGCTCGCTGCGCCTGGCGTGGCAGACGCACTTCGTCGGCCACCTGCGGGCGGTCAACAACAACTTCCTCGACACCTACCAGCTCAAGTCGCAGAACGCGCTGCTGGACGGGCGGGTGCTGAGCATCCGGCGCGACGGCGACGGCTACCTCGTGCGGGTCGCGTTCGAGCGGGTGAACGAGGTGATCAAGGAGATCCGCTACGACCGCGTCATCCTCGCCACCGGCTTCCGGTTCGACGCCTCGATCTTCGCCCCGGAGTGCCGCCCGGAGCTGGCGATCAAGGACCGGTTCCCCGCGCAGACCGCGGCGTGGGAGTCGGTGAACGTGCCCGGCCTCTACTTCGCCGGGACGATCACGCAGGTCCGCGACTTCAAGAAGTCCACCAGCGGGTTCATCCACGGCTTCCGGTACGCGGTGCGGGCGCTGCACCGGATCCTCGAACACCGCCACCACGGCGTGCCGTGGCCCGCCCGCGAGCTGGACGGCACGCCGGAAGCGGTCACCGGCGCGATCATCGAACGCGTCAACCGCACCTCGGCGCTGTGGCAGATGTTCGGTTTCCTCGGTGATGCCGTGTTCTTCGCCGCCGACGGCTCCGCGCGCTACGCCGAGGAGGTGCCGGTCGACTACCTGCACGACGCCGTGACACGCGGTGAATTCGGCGATGTCGACACCTACCTCACGGTCACCCTCGAATACGGCGCCGACCACGACAAGGTCAACCCGTTCGACGTCTCCGCGGGCCGCGTGTCGCAGGAGGACACCAGCGGTCTCGACGGGCGGTACCTGCACCCGGTGGTCCGCCGGTACCGGGCGGGGCAGCTGCTCGACGAGCACCACGTCACCGAGAACCTCGAAAACGAGTGGGACAGCGAGCGGGTGCACCGCGCTCCGCTGCGGGAGTACCTGCGTGCCCAGCAGCCGGTGAGCCTGGCGTGACGAGCCTCGCCGAGCTGCACGACGTGGCACGGCAACGCCTCGCGCCCGAGCACTACGACTACTTCGCGGGTGGCGCGGGCGACGAGGTCGCGCTCGCCGACAACGAGCGGTCGTTCCGGCGCCTGGCGCTGCTGCCGCGGATCCTGCCGGGCAGCGCGACGCGGGACCTCGCGGTGCGGCTGCCGGGCGCCGAGGCGTCGATGCCGGTTTTCGTGTCTCCTACGGCATTTCACCGGCTCGCCCACCCCGACGGCGAGCTGGCGACAGCACGCGCGGTCGCCGCGGCGGGCACTGTGTTGATCGCGAGCATGGCCGCCACGGTGGCGATCGGGGACATAGCCGCCGCGGCCCGCGAGGTCGATCCCGGCGCGACGCTGTGGTTCCAGCTCTACCTGCAGACCGACCGCGAGGTGACCGACCTCCTCGTGCGCCGGGCGGCGGACGCGGGCTGCTCGGCGCTGGTGGTCACGGTCGACTCGCCTGTCTTCGGACGGCACGAACGCGACCGCCAGCACGGGTTCACCGACCTGCCCGACGGGCTGTTCGCGGAGAACATGCGCGACCTGCCCGGCGGTCCGCGGAACATCGAGATGTCGCCGGCCCTGTCGTGGGCGGACCTCGACCGGCTGCGGGAGTCGACGTCGTTGCCCATGCTGCTCAAGGGCGTGCTGCACCCCGAGGACGCGCACCTCGCCGTCGAGCACGGGATGGACGGGATCCTCGTGTCCAACCACGGCGGCCGCCAGCTCGACGCCGCACCCGCGCCGGTCGACGTGCTGCCCCGGATCGTCGAAGTCGTCGGCGGGCGGGTGCCCGTGCTGCTCGACGGCGGCGTCCGGCGGGGCACCGACGTCGCGATCGCGCTCGCGCTCGGCGCGACCGCGGTGGGCATCGGCAGACCCGTGTTGTGGGGGCTGGCCGCGGCGGGGGAGTCCGGGGTGCGGCAGGTGCTGGAGCTGCTGCGGGAGGAGTTCGACGACGCGCTGGCGTTGTGCGGCGGACGCCGGCTCGCGGACCTGACGCGTGATCTGGTCACCGTGCGCGGACCGGAAGGGGGCAAGTGGTGACGCTCGCCGAACACGTGGTTTCCTTGCGTGGCAAGGTTTTCGAACTCGTCAACGGGGACAACGCGATCACCTTCCCCAACGAGCGGTTCGGGCCCGAACGGTTCCGGGAGATCTACTCCCACCCGGCGGCCCGCGGCCGCAGCGAGGGCGCCGGGTTGTCGGACCTGTTCTGGTACTGGCTTTCCCCGGGACCCGAGGTGCACCAGGAACACCTGGAGGACGGGCCGCGCTACGACGAGGTGGCCAGGACGACCCTGCGCATCCTGTCCGGCCCGAGCGACCGGATCACGGAGGCGGTCACGCGGTGCACGGCCGCGGTGCTGGACGGTTTCCCCGGCGGGCTCGTGCGGCTGCGCGACCTGATGATGCCGGTGTGGGCTGAGTTCTGCTACGAGCTGGTGTTCGGCGAACCGTGCCCGCGCGAGGCCCGCGAGTTGATCGTGGGGCACGCGAACGACGTCGTGACGGCCCTGAAGTGCACCGGCCTGCGGCACATGAAGCGTCGCGAGCGCCTGACTCGGTACCTGGCGCGAAGGCTCGGAGATGTGCCGCACGAGCTGCCCGCGTCACTCAGCCCGCGGGAACAGGTGCACTACCTGCAGGGCACCTTCTTCAACACCGCCGTCGTGCAACTGTCCGAGGGCATGGCACACGTGCTGCTCGCCCTTGCCCAGCACCGGGAAATACAGGAGCGAGCGTCCACTGCGGACGATCGTTACCTGGGGCACGTGCTCGACGAGACCATGCGGCTGTACCCGCTGTTCGGCATCGCGCACCGGATCACCAAGGACGAGATCACCCTCGACGAGGACACGACGCTCCCCGCGGGATCGGTGCTGTGCTTCAGTTACCCCGCCTACCACGCCACCGGTTACGAAGATCCCGGGCGGTTCGACCCGGACCGGTGGGAAGCGCTTTCCGCCAAGGAAGCCCACCACATCCCGTACGGCATCGCCGCCAACCGCCCGTGTCCCGCGTGGCGGCTGGCTCCGCTCGCGATGCGTGCGGCGGTGCGGGAAGTGTTGCGGCGCTTCACCCTCGACTCCACCGTCACCCACACCCGCTCACTGCCCAGCCGCGGCCCGTGCCTGCTGGTCCCACGCGGAGAAAGCGTTTCCCCGGCGCGGCTGCGGGCGATCCGGACCTTCCTGCGTGTGCGGGACCGGTGGGAGGACGTGGGTCGCAGCTTCCTGCAGCTCGGCCTCGGCACCTTCATGGTGCTCGACGCGCGGCACCGGCGGCTCGCCGGCCGCTACTTCGCAGACCCAGCCCCGTCCAGATGTCCGGTGCACTGAGGGGAAAACCATGTCCGCCACCGAACTCGCCCCCACGTTCTTCCTCGCGCTGATCGTCATCCTCGTCGTGTGCCGGCTCGTCGGCTGGGTGCTGCGGGCCGCGGGCCAGCCACCGGTGGTGGGCGAGATGGTCGCCGGGGTCGTGCTCGGCCCGTCCGTGCTGGGCCTGCTGGCACCCGGGGTCGAGAACTTCGTGTTCCCGCAACAACTCCGGCCCGTGCTGTACGTCGTCGGCCAGATCGGGCTCGTCGTGTTCATGTTCAAGTCGGGCTACGAGTTCCGCACCGAGCAGGTGCGCCGCGTCGCGGGACCGGCGAGCCTGATCTCCACGGCGGGGATGGTCGCGCCGCTGGTCCTGGGCGGGCTGCTGACGTGGCTGGCCGTCGGCAGGGTGAACATCTTCCCGCCCGGGGTGCCGCTGTTTGTGTCGATCGCGTTCGTCGGCGTGACGCTCGCGATCACGGCTTTTCCCATGCTGGCACGGATCATCCTCGAACGCGGGCTCACCGGCACCCGCTTCGGCTCGATCGCGCTGGCGTGCGGCGCGCTCGACGACGCGGTCGCGTGGCTCCTCCTGGCCGCCGTGCTGAGCATCGCCGCGGGCAGCGCGGGCCCGGTTTCGCTCGCCGTGGGCGGCACGTTCGTGCTGCTGGCGCTGTTGGCCGTCGTGGCGAGGGTGCGGGGACGCGTCGTGCCGGTGACCGGCAGGCTCGCGCCCGAGCACCTGCTGCTCGCGGTCGTCGTCGTGTTGTTCCTCGCCGCCTGGTACACCGACAAGATCGGGCTGTACGCGGTGTTCGGGGCGTTCAGCCTCGGCGTGGTGTTCCCGCGGTCGGAGGCCGTGGACCGGGCCGTCGACAAGCTCACGCCCGTCGCCACCGTGTTCCTGCCGTTGTTCTTCACGTACTCGGGCCTCAACA
Source organism: Amycolatopsis dongchuanensis (assembly GCF_039542405.1). NCBI lineage: Bacteria > Bacillati > Actinomycetota > Actinomycetes > Pseudonocardiales > Pseudonocardiaceae > Amycolatopsis > Amycolatopsis dongchuanensis. Next base: position 20,407 of record NZ_BAABIB010000081.1, on the reverse strand, counting down.
CCGACTTCGGCCTGCTGGTCCAGCCGTCCGTGCTCGTGTTCGCGGTGGCGGCGATCGTGGTCGCGATCGCGGGCAAGTTCGGCGCCTGCTGGGCGGCCGCGCGCGTCGCGGGGGAGCCGAACGCGATCGCGCTGCGGGTCGGCACGCTGATGAACGCCCGTGGTCTGATGCAGCTCATCGCGATCAACGTCGGGCTGGCGGCGGGGATCGTCACGCGTGAGCTGTTCAGCGTGCTCGTGCTGGTGGCGATCGTGACCACCGTGATGGCGACGCCGATGCTGAGCCTGTGGGACCGCCGCGAGCTCAGGCGCGCGCCCGCTGCTCTCGCTCGGCAGTCGTGATCGCACGCGAGGCGAGGAACGCGCCGACGGCGGGGATCAGGCTGAGCAGCCGCGTCCGGACGTCGTGCGAACGCGCGCAGGCGAGTGCGATCCCGGCGAGGTAGGCGGTGCCGTGCAGGGGGCCGACGATGGCGGCGACCTGCGGCACGTGGACGGTGGCGAGGTTGCCGAGGAGGACGAGCAGGCTCAGCGCTTCGACGAGGGCGACGGTTCGCACGCTCACACCCCCGTCGTGGAGCCGGGCCGCACGATCATCAGCACCACCACGACCGCCCACAGCAGGCCGAAGATGCCGGTGATCATCCCGAGGTTGGGTCCGCCGGGCTGCTCGTCCCGTTCCACCGCGGCGAGCGTCCGCCGTTGCGCGGGCACGATCACGAGGGCGAGCAGCAGGGCGGCGATCGCGGTCAGCGCCATCGAGATCACGAGCCACGCGTCGCCGAGGACGCCCATCTGCGCGCCCAGCGCGATCCCGAACACCGGCACCGCGAGGCCCGCGACCGCGTACCCGCTGCTGATCCGGTGCAACGCCCGCAGCACGCCGGGTTCCTTCGCCCGCACGTAACGCGGGAACAGGCTCGCGGCGACGGTGACCGGGCCGATCAACACGATCGCCGCGAGGACGTGGATGGAGAGCAGGACCTTGTTCACGGGCTCCTCCTTCGAGTTTCAGCCTGACTGTAACCGAAGTTTGAGGGAGCCTGAAACCGGGTCCTCTGCGAGGATGCGGGACGTGACCGCGCCGCAACCACCCGCGTCGAGCCCCGCGATGCTGCTCGTCCTGCTCGGACGGCGGCTGCGGGACCGCATCGACGCCGACCTCAAGCGCAGCGGGCTGTCGCTGCGGCACCTCTCGGCGCTCGGGCACCTGGCCGGGCAACCGGGCCTGTCCTACAGCGACCTCGCCCGCCGCGCCGGCGTCACGGTCCAGAGCATGCAGTCGACGCTCGCGCAGCTGGAGGCACTGGGCGCGATCGAACGACGCAGCGAGCCGGGCCGCGGCCGGACGGCGGAGCTGCACGTGACGGCCACCGGGGCCGAACTGCTGGAAAAGGCCCGCGAGACGATCCGCGCGGCGGACGAGGCCCTGCTGGGGGCGGTGGAGGAGGACGAGCGTGCGCTGACGATGTTGCTGTTGCGCGCGCTCAAGGGGTTGGAGTGAGGCGGGTTACCAGTGCGCCGGTTCGGCGAACCGCGGTTGCCGTCGCTCGACCTGAGCGGTGAGCGCCTCGGCGAGGTCCGGCCCGAAGAAGCTCAAGGCCTCGAAGGCGAGCGACGCCTCGAAGGCCGGGACGGCGGTGCGCAGCCAGTGGTTGAGCGAGCGTTTGGTCCACCGCAGTGCGTGCTGCGGCCCCGCCGCCATCCGGTCCGCGATGCCCAGTGCGGTGCCGAGCACCTCGCCGGGCGGGACCGCGAGACTCACGAGGCCGATGCGCTCGGCCACCTCGCCGGTGAGGTCCGCCGAGGCGAGCAGGTACAGCTTGGCCTTGGCGAGCCCGCACAGCAGCGGCCAGCTCAGCACCGAATGGTCCCCCGCGACGATGCCCTGCAAGAGGTGCCCGTCGATCAGGCGCGCCTCCGTCGACGCGACGCTGATGTCCGCCAGCAGTGCCGTCGCGAGCCCCGAACCCATCGCCTCGCCGTTGATGGCGGAGACGATCGGCTTGTCGCAGTCGACGATGCCGCGCACGTTCGTCAGGCCCTCGCGGATGAGGTTGACGGTATTGCCGTAGTGGCCGGGGTTTTCGCGCATCTCGTCGATGCCTTCGTCGCCCTCCACCGTCCAGAAGTGATCCCCGGTGCCGGTGATGACCGCGACCCGCAGTGCGGGGTCGTCGGCGAAATCCCGCCAGAGGCAGCTGATCTCGGTGTGGCGGCGCGTGAGCGTGGGGGCGGGATGTCCCTCGGGCGCGGCGATCGTGACGAGCAGGACCCCGTTGTCGCGCCGCTCCAGCGTGAGCGTCCGGTACTTGTCCCAGTCGACGGTGGGACGCAGGTCTTCGATGGGCATGGCTTTCCTCTCGTGCGTCAGTTGCTGTGGGCGAGCCAGATCTCCTCGGCGCGGCGGCTGGCTTCCGGTGTGAAGTAGTCGCCGGTTTCCAGGTCCTCCAGCAACCCCTTGTGCTCCGGCGTCCAGCCCAGCAACGCCCGGGTGTGCTCGCTCGAAACGGGCACGTCGAGGGAGAAGAACCTGGCGAGGAAAGGGTTTCCGAGGTGTTTGGCGGCCTCATCGAGGGTCAGTGAAACGGTGGGGACGCCGAGCACTCGCCCGATCCGCTCGGCAATGCTCCTGACCGTGACAGCGCTTTCCGCGACCCCGTGCAACACGCTCCCGGCGGGCGCTTTCTCCAGTGCCAGGCGGAAAAGACGCGCCGCGTCGAAGCGGTGGACCGCGGGCCAGCGGTTGGTGCCGTCCCCGAGGTAGGCCGAGACGCCCGCTCGCCGCGCCGCCGCGATCAGGGCCGGGACGAACCCGTGGTCGCTCGGGCCGTGCACGGTGGGCGCGAGCCGCACGACGCTCGCCCGGACGCCCCGCTCGGCGAAGTCCAGGCACGCCCGCTCACCCGCGATGCGGAAGGCGGCGACCGAACCGGGATCCGGCGCGTCCTGCTCGGTGGCGACCCGTCCCGGCCGCATGACCAACGTGCCCGAGGTGCTCACGAGTGGCTTGCCGGTCCCGGCCAGAGCCTGCCCGAGCGCCTCGATCGCCGCGCGGTCGCGACGGATGAGGTCGTCCGGATCGGCGAAATCGCCGCCGTAGGCCATGTGCAGGACGCCGTCGGCGTTTTCCGCGCCGGCCCGCAGGCTGTCGAGGTCTTCCAAGGAGCCGCGGTGTGCTTTCGCGCCGAGTGACTCCAGCCGCGCGGCGGCGGCGGTCGAGCGGGCCAGGCCGGTGACGGTGTGCCCGGCCGCGACGAGTTCCGCGACGACGGCCGGCCCGGTCTGGCCGGTCCCGCCGGTGACGAAGAGGTGCATGGGTGAGCCTTTCCTGTAACGCCAGTGACTGGCACTAACGGTCTCTACGCGTAGCGCCAGTGACTGGCGCAACGTGAGGCCAGTCACTGGCGCAACGCGGGTAAGCTGCGGAGGTGCCCAGAAGCGGAGCAGAAGCACGGCAGCGGCTGCGGCAGGCCGCGCTGGAGCTGTACCGGGAACGCGGGTTCGACGGCACCACCACGGCGGAGATCGCCGCGAGGGCGGGCGTCAACGAGCGCACCTTCTTCCGGCACTTCCCCGACAAGCGCGAGGTGCTCTTCGACGGCGAGGCCGACCTGCGAGCCGAGCTGACGCAGTCGGTGGCCGAAGCGCCCGGCGGCCTGCCGCCGTTCGACGTGCTGTTCTACGCCTTCCGGAAGGCCGCGCGGATCCTCGAAGCCAGCCGCCCGTACACCGAACCGCGGCTGGAGATCATCGCCGCGACGCCCGCGCTGCGGGAACGCGAGCTGGCCAAGAACGCCTCGCTCACCGAGGCCTGCGCGGAGGCGTTGCGGCAGCGCGGCGTCGCCGACCGGTTGGCCGACCTGGCCGCGCAGACCGGCTGGGCCGCCTTCCACCACGCGCTGCAGGCGTGGATCGACGACCCCTCGCAGAGCGTGTACGAGCACCTGTCGCAGGCCTTCGACGACCTGCGGGCGCTGTCCGCCGCCTCATCCGGCTGAGGCGAATTCGAGGAGGCAGCGCTGGCCGGTCAAGTCGGTCACGGTGTCGAGGACCAGACCGTGGGGTGCGGCGAGTTCGCGGAACTCGTCGACCCGGCGTTCGCGGCCGCCGTGGATCACGAGCATGGCCAGGTCCATGTCGGTGCCGGCCCGCCCTCCGACGGGTTCGATGACGAGGACGCGGCCTGCCGGGCGGGCCGCCTCCGCGCACCGGGCGAGGATCCGGTGGGCGTGCTCGTCGTCCCAGTTGTGGAGGATGTCGGACAGCAGGTAGGCGTCCGCGCCCGCGGGGAGCGGGTCGAAGAAGCTGCGCACGGTCACCTCGGCCCGGTCGTCGAGGTGCCTCAGGGTGCGCCGGGCGTCGGCCGTCACGTCGACCAGGTGGCCGCGCAGCCGGGGGTGGGCGGTCAGGATCGCGGCGAGCAGGGTGCCCGGGCCGCCGCCGACGTCGACGATCGTGGTGAACCGGGACCAGTCGAAACCGGCGACGATCTGCGGAATCTGCTCGTGGAACCGCAGGGTCATCTGCCGGTCGAACGTCTCGCGCAGGTGCGGTTGTTCGGCGAGGTCGGCCCAGAAGTCCCGGCCGTAGCGGCGCGGGTAGGCGGCTTGCCCGGTGGCGATGCTGTGGGCCAGTTCGACGAACGCCAGCTCGGCCCTGCCCGCGGCGGAATCCAGGCGCAGCAGGAGGTTCGTGAAGCCACCGTCCGCGCCGGCGCAGAGGTGCGCGCCGAACTCGGTGGTCCGGTAACCGGCGGATGTCCGCTCGACGACGCCGAGGGTCGCGAGGTGGCCCAGCAACAGGTCGAGCGCGACGGGTGACACGTCGAGCTCTTCCGCGAGCCGGTCGGCGGTGGCCGCGTCGTCGAGGAGCCGGTCCGGCAGGCCAAGGGTCACCGCGACGCGCAGGGCCATCGGGGTCGCCAGCCCGGCCATGCGGCGGAGTGTGTTCGCGTCACTGGGGTCCACCACGCCTCCTGCCACCACGGTGCCACGCGCGAGCGCACTGACGCGAGCCGTCGGTCAACGGGCGGTGCCTGGTCCTGACGGCCCTAGGAGCAACGAGACCTTCTTCCTCCTGCGGTCCCGTCCCTAGCGTCTCAAGTGGATCTACGAACGTCGACGGACGATGCGAACACAGGAGACAACCATGGCGGAAACCGGTTCGTCGACGGATCGCGGCGACGCGGCGCGGCGAGTGGCGATCGTGACCGGCGGCAGCCGCGGTATCGGCCGCTCGGCGGTGCTGAACCTGGCCGCCCGCGGGCTCGATGTCATCTTCACCTACAACTCCGACGCCGGCGCCGCGGACGAGGTGACTGCCGAGGCGCGTAAGCACGGTGGGCTCGTCAGCGCACTGCGAGTGGACGTGAGCGAAGTCGGCACCCTGGACTCCTTCGCCGCGCAAGTGCGCGCCGAACTCGCCGCGATGGGCGTCGACCGGTTCGACTACCTGGTCAACAACGCGGGGATCTGGCACACCGCCTCGTTCGCGGAGACCACGGTGGAGGATCTCGACCGGCTGTACGCCGTCAACGTGCGCGGTGTCTTCTTCGTCACGCAGCAGCTCGTCCCGCTGATCCGGGACGGCGGGCGGATAGTGAACCTCTCTTCGGGGCTCGTGCGCTTCGTCTTCCCCGGCAAAGCCGCGTACGCGGTGAGCAAGGGCGCGATCGAGCCGCTGACCAGGTATCTCGCCACGGAGCTCGCCCCACGCGGCATCAGGGTCAACACGCTGGCGCCCGGCGCGACGGCGACCGACTTCAGCGGGGGAGTCATCCGCGACGACCCGGAGTACCGCAAGCGCGTCGGCGCCATCACCGCCCTCGGCCGCCCGGCCGAGCCCGAGGAGATCGGCCGGGTCGTCGCCGCGCTGCTGTCCGACGACACCGGCTGGATCAACGGCGAACGCATCGAGGCGTCCGGCGGGATGAAGCTGTGACCGGCACGGGCGCGCACCGGCTGATCGCGGTCAAGGAACATTTCGCGACCGGGCGCTTCTGGGACGAGATCGAGAACCTCGCGGTGGCTCCGGGGGAGGAGCCCGAGCAGGCGTTCGTGGTGAACTTCCCGCGTGACCCGGTGATGCGTCCCCGGCTCAGTGACGTTCCCACGCGGCTGGCCGAGATGGACGCGGCGGGCGTCGACCTGTCGGTGCTGAGCCTCAACCCGCCCGGCGTGCAGCTGTACGCCGATGCCGCCCGCGCGACGTCGCTCGCACGGGAGATGAACGACACGCTCGCCGACCTGATCCGCCGGCACCCCGGGCGCTTCGCGGGACTCGGTGCGGTGGCGCCGCAGGATCCCGAGGCTGCGGCGGCCGAGGTGCGCCGGGTGATGGGCATGCCGGGGTTCGGCGGGATCCTCATCGGATCCCACACGGGCGGCCACTACCTGGACGAGCCGGAGATGGAGCCGGTGCTCGCGGCACTGACCGAGCAGGACGCCACGCTGTACCTGCACCCGCGCTCGCCCAGCCCGCAGATGATGGCGCCGTTCCGGGACTACGGCATGGTGGCGGCGCTGTGGGGGTTCCAGGCCGAGGCGGGCACCCACGCGGTCCGGCTCATCCTGAGCGGCGCGCTCGATCGCCACCCCGGCCTGAAGATCGTCCTCGGGCATCTGGGGGAAGGGCTGCCGTTCTGGCTCTGGCGGCTGGACAACATCTACGAGAAGACCTACCGCTGGGCGGGCGACCTGCTCGGCATGGTGAAGCTGGAGCTCAAGCCCAGCGAGTACGTCCTGCGCAACTTCACTCTCACGACCAGCGGGATGTACGACCAGGACGTGTTCGAGTACGCCCTGCGGAAGGTCGGCGCGGAACGGCTCATGTTCGCGATCGACTACCCGTACGAAGACAGCGAAGTCGCGACGGGCTTCCTGGCCGCGGCCGACCTCACCGACGAGCAACGCGCGCTGATCAGCCACGCCAACGCCGAACGGCTGTTCCGCATCCCGCCCCGGCGGGACCCCCGATAGCCGGCCACCTTGGCGATCCGCGCGTCGTGGTCGTTGACCGAGGCGACGATGCGCGGAGCCGAGAGGTCGTCGAAGGTGGCCAGTGCAGGTCCGGATGCGACGCCGGACCGGGCTGGCGCCACCGCCCACCGCCGCCGCTGTGTCCTAAATAGACGGACGTCCGGCGCCGGCGTAGTCGTCCCCGGCGACGTGGTACGTCGCGATCTGCACGGCCATGCCCTCGGTCGGCGCGTTGATCATCAAGCCGTTGCCCAGGTACAACCCCACGTGGTGGATGCGCGTCGACGGGCTGCCGTAGAACACCAGGTCACCCATCCTCGGTTCCCCCGCCACCGGCGGTTCCGCGCGGAACTGCGAATCCGCCGTGCGCGGCAGCGCCACGCCCGCCGAGTCGTAGGCCGCCTTCGTCAGCCCCGAGCAGTCGAACCCCGCCGCACCCGCGTCCGGCCCGTTGCCGCCCCACACGTAGGGCAGGCCGAGCTGGTCGAGCGCGAACCGCACGGCACGCACCGACGGCGCCGAAGCCGTCTGCGGCGCCAGCGACAGCGTCGCGTACAGCTGCGCGTTGCCCAGCACCTGCTGCCGGAACAGCGCCGAATCGCGGTAGTTCTCGATCGCCTTCCACCAGCCGAGCCCGGCCTGGAGGTCACGTCCGCCCGCACACAGCACGCGCCCGGCCGCCACCGCCGCGTCGTCGATGTCCTGGATGTTCCCGCCGGCGCCCGCGCGCTGCCACTCCTGCCGCGTCAGCTGCATCGGCCCGCTGCGCTGCTCGCTCGCCGCCTCCCCGGCCGCGCCCTGCAGCGGCACGGCGCCGAGCGCTCGCGTCTGCGCCCCGGCGGCGTCGAGCCCGTTGCCCCCGTACCGTCCGTGATCGGAACTGGCCTTGCCTATCCCCGCCAGTGTGACCCAGGACAGGTGGCACGCCGGCTGTTCCCTGCGGAGCGTGAGCTCACCGTTGGCGTAGCCGAGCAACGCGCGCTCCGGGATGTCCAGTGCCCCGCTCAACCCCGCCGCCCACTTCTCCAGCTCGCTGGGCCCCTGCTGCTGGGGGGCCTGCGCCTGCACGGGCGCGCTCACCTCCAGCACGGAAGGACCAGCCGCCGTCGCCGCGTTGCCCTCCGGCTGGGCCGCGGCCGCGGGCAGCGGCACCGGCGGCCGCTCGGGCGCCCGCGCGAGCAACCAGCCACCGGCCACCAGCCCGCCGACGAGGACCAGCGCGATCAGAGCCCGGCCCGCCGCCGCGCGGGCCCACTTGGGGGAACGAATGGTCACCTACCCGAGGTTAGGGAACTTTCGCCCTCCCCAACGAGTGAATCGCCGTGACGTTATTAGTCTCCCGCACATGACCCTGATCAACGCGGCGCGCCTGCGTGCCGGGCTCGTCGGCCCCTACGCGGCGGTGGACGTCGTGAGCAGCACCGGTTCGACCAACGCCGACCTGCGGGCGGCCGCCGTCGACGGGGCACCCGACCGCACCGTGCTCATCGCCGAGGAGCAGACCGCGGGGGTCGGCCGCCGCGGCCGGGAGTGGATTTCCCCGAAGGACAGCGCCCTGTGCCTGAGCGTGCTGCTGCGCCCGCAGGGTGTCGCGTTCGCCGACCTGGGCTCGCTGGCGATCGTCGCCGGGCTCGCCGTGCTGGACCTGGCCAGGGAACTCGGCGTCGACGCGGCGCTCAAGTGGCCCAACGACGTCCTCGCCGGACCCGACCGCGGCAAGTGCGCCGGGATCCTCGCCGAGGCCGTCGCGGCCGAGGAGGTCGCCGTCGTGCTGGGCATCGGGCTCAACGTCCGGCCGCTCGGCCCCGGCGTGCGGCCCGGCGCCGGTGGGCTGCGCCCGACGTCCCTCGCCGAGAACGGCGCCCGCACCACCGACCGCACCGAGGTCGCCGAACTGCTGCTGACCGCCTTCGCCGCGCGCGAGGGGCGCTGGCGCGAAGCGGGCGGTGATCTCGGCCACGCCGGGATGCTCGACGAGTACCGCAAGGCCTGCGACACGCTCGGGCAGCAGGTCAGGGTGATGCTGCCCGGTGACGCCGGACTGCTGGGCACCGCCACCGACGTCGATCCGGCCGGGCAGCTGATCGTCGAGGACGAACAGGGCAAGCGGCACCTGGTGTTCGCCGGGGACGTCGTGCACCTGCGAGCGGTACCGTGACCCCACCAGCAGCCGAGGATCGGAGGGTGCCGAAGTGGCGTACCCGGAGGACCTGCTCAGCGAGCACGAACAGGTCGTTGTGCACAGCCATCCGCACTTCAAGATGCTCATCTGGCCGGTGTTCTGGCTGGTCGTCACCGTCGCCGCCGGCGTCTGGCTGCTGACGCTCACCGGCGGGCTCGCCGCGCCGTGGCACGACGTGTCCCGCATCGCGATCGGCGTCGTGGGCGTCGTGCTGATCTGCTGGCTGTTCCTCGCTCCGCTGATCCGCTGGCGCACCACGCACTTCATCGTCACCACGGACCGGCTCATCACGCGGGAGGGCGTGCTCAAGCGCGTCGGCATCGACATCCCGATGAGCCGCATCAACAGCGTGCAGTTCGAGCACGGGCTCGTCGACCGCATCTTCGGCTGCGGCACGCTGGTGATCGAGTCCGCGTCGCACGAGCCGTTGCGCTTCGAGGACATCCCGTCCGTCGAGCACGTGCACACGGTGATCTACCGGGAAGTCAACGACAACCCGTACGACGACTTCCCCGGCGAAACCCAGGCAAGGGGGAGGCGCTGAGATGGGCACGAGGGAACTGGGCCTGCCGCAGCGGGCAGCGGCGGACGGACTGCCTTCGCGCGTGACGATCTGGGAGGTCGGGCCGCGTGACGGGTTGCAGAACGAGAGCACGATCGTGCCGGTCGAGGTCAAGCTGGAGTTCCTGGACCGGCTCGCCGACGCGGGGCTGACCACGCTGGAGGCGACGAGCTTCGTCTCGCCGAAGTGGGTGCCGCAGCTGGCCGACGCCGAGCAGCTCCTCGACGGGTTGCAGCGCCGCGAAGGCGTGCGGTACCCGGTGCTGGTGCCCAACGAGCGCGGGCTGAAGCGGGCGCTGGACGCCGGCTGCCGGGACATCGCGATCTTCGGCAGCGCCACGGAAACCTTCGCGCAGCGCAACCTGAACTCGACCGTCGAGAAGCAGTTCGACATGTTCGAGCCGGTGGTCTCGGGCGCGCGCGACGCCGGGATGGACGTGCGGGCGTACCTGTCGATGTGCTTCGGGGACCCGTGGGAGGGGCCCGTCCCGTACGAGCAGGTGGTGACCGCCGGAAAGCGCTTGCTGGACCTGGGGTGCTCGCAGCTGTCCCTCGGCGACACGATCGGTGTGGCCACCGCCGGGCAGGTCGAGGGCCTGCTCGCCGCGTTCGCGGAGGCGGGCGTCGGCGTCGAACGGCTCGCGGTGCACTTCCACGACACCTACGGGCAGGCGCTGGCCAACACGGTCACCGCGCTGCGGTGCGGGGTCACCACGGTGGACTCGTCGGCGGGCGGGCTCGGCGGGTGCCCGTACGCGGAGTCGGCCACTGGGAACCTCGCCACCGAGGACCTGCTGTGGACGCTCGAAGGGCTCGGCGTGGAGACCGGTGTGGACCTGGACAAGCTCGTCGCCACCAGCAAGTGGATGGCGGAGCGGCTCGGCAGGCCCAGCCCCTCACGGGTGGTCAACGCGCTCGCCGGGTGAATCCCGGGAACCGGGGCGGCGCGGGGCGCGTCGGAACTCCAAGCCGACCGCTGTACTACCGAGGAGGGTGCCGTGACCGAGCACCGCGCGCAGGTGGAGGAGCTGCTGGCCGGGTACCGGCGCAGCAGGGAGCAGCTCGCCTCGGTGCAGCGCGAGCTCACGTCGGTCACGGCGTCGGCGAGTGACCCGGACGGCCTGGTGACGGCCACCGTGGGCGCGCGCGGGACGTTGACGGGGCTGGTGATCGCCGAGGAGGCGTACCGGCGGTACCGGCCCGCCGAGCTGGCCGACCGGATCGTGCGCGTGACGGGTGAGGCGACGCGGCGCGCGTACGGCGCGGCTGGGGACGTGCTGGCGCCGGTCCTGCCGGCGGGCACCGATCCGCAGGCGCTGCTGCTGGGCACGGCCGATCTCGCCGCGCCGGAGGTCTCGCGGCCGAAGCACGCGCTGGACGAGGACAGCTACGAGGACCGGAACTGGATAGCCCGGTGACCGGGTTCGAATCCGACGTCGAGCGGCTTTCCGCGCGGGCAGGGGAGTTCGACGGGCTGGTCGAGCGGGCGGCACGCGTGTCGGCGGAGCTGGAGCGGGCGCTGGCGGGCGCGTCGGCGGCGTGGGGGTCGGACGCCGTGGGACGGAGCTTCGCGGCGGCGCACGTCGGTGCGGCCGACGAGGCGGCGGAGCGGGTGCGGGGCCTGGCGGAGCGGCTGGCGCAGGCGGGCGGTTCGTTCGCGGAGGCGGCGCGCCGGTACCGGGCGGGCGACGAGGCGGCGGCGGACGCGGTGCGGGACTGACGTCATGGGGATCGAGCTGCCGAAGGACCTCGCGGACCTCGCCGCCGCGACGGGTTTGGCGTGGCCGCAGGCGGACGAGGACAAGCTGCGCGAGCAGGCCACGGCGTGGCGGGACGCGCAGAACGAGCTGACGGCGCTGGCCGCGGAGGCGGACGGCACGGCGAGCGCCGCGGCGGCAGCGCTGACGGGCCCGTCGGCGGATGCGGCGCGGGGGATGTGGGCGGAGTTCGTCCACCCGGACCGCGGGCACCTGACGCTGGCGGCGCAGGGGGCGGGGGAGGCCGCGGACCGCCTGGAGCACGCGGCGGAGCAGGTCGCGGCGGCGAAGGTCGAGATGGTGCGCCACCTGGTCGACGCGGCGAAGAACCGTGATGCGGCGGAGGTCGCGGCGGCCGCGGGACACCCGGCGGCGCTGCTGGGGCTGGACACGGTGCTCAAGGGCACGGCGGCGAACCTGGGTGCGCTGAGCAGTGACCTGGCGGCGGCGGTCGGTGGGGGCGGTGTGGGCGGGGTGGAGCTGCTGCACGTGAACCCGGGCGCCCGCATGGGGGACGGCGGGGGGTTGCTGAGCGCGGTGACCGGTTTGCCCGGTGGGGTTTTGTCCACTGTGGATGACGGGTTGTCCGGGGGTGGGTTGCTGCAGCCTGCTCATGGGGGTGGGCTGCCGGTGCACGGCGTGGCGGGGCTGGCGGATGGTGCGGTGCGCGGGGTTGCGGGGCTGACGGATGGTGCGGTGCATGGGGTGGCGGGTGCCGCGGGGGAGGCCGTTCACGGTGTGGCGGGGCTGACCGACGGTGCCGTGCGCGGTGTGGCGGGGGCCGCCGGAGAGACGGTGCGCGGGGTTGCGGGGCTCGCGGATGGTGCGGTGCACGGCGTGGCGGGGGCCGCTGGCGAGACGGTGCACGGTGTGGCGGGGCTGACCGACGGTGCCGTGCGGGGTGTGGCGGGGGCCGCCGGAGAGACGGTGCATGGGGTTGCGGGGCTCGCGGATGGTGCGGTGCACGGGGTGGCAGGCGCCGCCGGAGGGACGGTGCATGGTGTTGCCGGACTTGCGGAGGGCGTCGTTCCCGGTGTGGCTGGTGCCGCGGGGGAAGCGGTGCATGGTGTGGCGGGGCTGGCCGACGGTGCGGTGCATGGGGTTGCGGGCCTGGCGGATGGTGCCGTTCCCGGGGTGGCTGGTGCCGCGGGGGAAGCGGTGCATGGCGCGGCAAGGGATGCCGCGGTAGGCCTTTCCGGGCTGGCGCGGGATGCGGCGGTTCCGGCTGCGCCTCCCGGACCAGCGGCGGATGCGGCGCGACTCCCCGGGTTTGGTCCGGCGGCGGGTCTCCCCGGATCGGTCGGGGAGGTGGCTTCCGGGCTCGCAGGAGCTCCCGATGCCGCCGCCCTCCCGGGGGACTCAGCATTCGCCGGTGGTTCGCCCGACCTGGGCACGGGCCCGATCCGCACGGGGCAGTACGGAGGCTTCCTCGCCCCGGGCGGTTTCGACGACGTCCCCACCCCTCCGGCCGGGATCCCCGGGGGAACGGTCGCTTCTGGCTTCGCCGAGGGGGCGCCCGCTCCGTACCCCAGTCCGTCGCTGCCGGCGGGCTACCCGCCGCCCGTCGATGCCGCCCCTTCCGGGCAAGGATCGGCCTCGCCCGCGTTCCGCCCGCCTTCCGCGATGCCGCCTCTCGCTGACGGAGGTGGCCTGTCCCGACCCCCAGCAGGGCTTCCGAATGTGGCGCCTGGTGGGTTCGCGCCGCCGGTCACTCGTGATGGAGTCGCGGGTTCGTCCCGGCCTCCTGCCTCGGCGGGCGCACCGTCAGGCCAGCCCGGCACTACCGGCAGGAGGCCCAGTACTTCGGCTTCCCCAGGCACTCCGGCCCCGTTTAGCGGCAACCCTGCCACCCCCGGCGGCGCAGGCCTTCGCGAAAGCACGCCGGCCCCCGGCTCCTCGGCCGGGCCCGGTAACCGGGCCACCCCCGCCACCCCCGGCAGCACCCCGGCCCCGCCTGGTGGCGCAGGCTCACCCGCCAACCCCGCCAACCCCGCCTCCCCCGACACCACCCCCACCCCTCGCCCCGCCGGGCCCGAACCCCACCGCGCCGCCACTCCCGGCTGGGAGCAGCGCCCCCTCCCCGCCCAACCGCCGCCCGCCCCCGGGCCGTACCCGCCGCTGGGCGCGCCCCGCCAGGAGCGGGAGAGCATCGTCGCCTTGTTCCTTGTTGCCATGTTTCCCATCGGGCACCTGCCGGTCGCCACCGTGCGGCCGCACCGCCAGCTGCCCCCGCCCCCCGAGGAAGTCGACTACGCCGCCGGCCTCCGCTTCCCGCCCTACGACCACCCGCGCTCCGACCTCATCGTCCCCGGCGAAGCCATCCAGAACGTGCGCAACGGCCTCCGCCGCCAAAGCGACCCGTCGCACCAAGCACCCGCCGGGCTCTTCGACACACACGACCCCCTCGGCGGACTGTCCGAACGCGACTGGGACCGCCGCTTCCTCGCGGGCCACCGCGACGGGATCCCCGAGTACGCCTGGCCGCCCGGCGAGCTGTACCCGGAAGGCGGCGCCGACGCGGGGGAGCCCGAGGTCCTGCCCGAGGGCACGCTCCTCGACCGCTTCGGCCCCGTCGAAGGGCGCGTTTTCGCCCCCGCCGGCACCCTGTTCGTCAAGCGGTCGCTGCCGCCGTCCGCCGCCGGGGCCGAGTACCGCCGCTACCGCGTGCTCCGGCCCGTTCCGATGTGGCAGACGGCCTCCGCGCCGTGGTTCGGCCAGCCCGGCGGCGGCCTGCGCTACCGCGCGGTCCACTCCGCCGACGAGCTGGTCACCCTGGGATACCTGGCCCTCGAGGAGGGGGAGTGAACGTCGATTCCATCCTGCGCTGGCTGGAGGTCATCGGGGTGCCGCACGAGGTCGTCTCGGTCAACGCCGAGGCCGACAACGCCTGGTGCGTCCTGCGCACCGACGAGTCCGAAGAGGACGTTCCCGTGTGGGAGGTCTTCTGGCGCGAGCAGGGAAACCGCTACGACTGGGCGCGCTTCACCAACGAACAGGTCGCCTGCCACTACCTCTTCGGCCGCCTCGCCTGGGCGCAGGTCGCCCGCGGCGCGGTGGGGCCGCTGCCCGCCTAGCTGACGTCGTGCAGGTGGTGCACCGGGTCGTGCAGGAAGTAGCGCGCGAAGGTCTCCACCGTGAACCGGGCACCGTCGCTGCGCCGGCCCGTGCGCTGCCACGCCGAGCCGGACACCGAGTCGAAGGCCGTTGCCAAGCGTGCGGCCGCCTCGGTCAGCTCCGCCGCCACCCGCGCCGGGTCCTGCGACGCGTAGTCCGCCTCCACCGCCGTGCGGTCCTGGTCCCAGTTCGGGAACTCCGGGTCCGTCGTGGACAGCATCGACTCCAGCCGCCCGAGGAAGATCCGGCACGCGTCACGCACGTGGCACGCGTACTCCAGCGGCGACCACACGTCCGCGGCCGGGCGCTCCCGCACGTCCTCCCGCGCCAGCACCCGCTGCCACTCCGCCGCGTTCTCCCGCAGCAGCCTGCCCACGTCCTCGCGGTCGAAGCTCGCCGTGTCGAGCCCGCACTCCGGGCACGGCCGCTCGAGCACCCACGTCCAGTCCTTGGTGTCCGGCGCAATCATGGGTCCAGCATCGGTGCCGAGCCCGCCGGGGACCAGCGCGGATTTCTGCACGGACCGTTCAGCGCCGCTGCAGGATCGCCAGCGCCGCGTCGTGCAGCCGCCCGTTGGACGACAATGCCGACCCGCCGTCGAACCGGACCTCGCCGCCGAGGTCGCTGAACCGGCCGCCCGCCTCGGTCACCAGCACCTGCATCGGCGCGACGTCCCACGGGTTCACGACCGCCTCCGCCGCCAGGTCGATCGCGCCCTCCGCGACCAGGCAGTGCGACCAGAAATCGCCGAACGCGCGCGTCTCCCAGCACGCGTCGTTGAGCGCCAGGTACGCCTCGCGCGAGTGGTACTCGCTCCACGAGTTCAGGTGCGTCGTGGACAGGTACGCGTCGTCCAGTGAGGACACCCCGGACACCGAGATCCGCCGTTCGCCCGCCGAATCCCGCAGCCACGCGCCTTCGCCGAGGCTCGCCCACCACCGGCGGCCCAGCAGCGGCGCGCTCACCATCCCGACCACGGGTGTGCCGTCCTCGACCAGCGCGATCAGCGTGGCCCACACCGGCGCGCCCCGCAGGAAGTTCTTGGTGCCGTCGATCGGGTCGAGGATCCACGTGCGGCCCGCTGACCAGCCGGAACCGCCCCGCTCCTCACCCGCGACGGCGTCGTCCGGCCGCTCGGCGGCGAGCAGTTCGCGCACGGCGTCCTCGACGGCGGTGTCGGCGTCGGTCACCGGCGTGCGGTCCGGTTTGCTGTTCACTTCGAGGTCGCGGGCGCGGAACCGGGCGGTGGTGATCGCGTCGGCGGCGTCGGCGAGGCGTCCTGCGAGAGTGAGATCGTCCGAGTAGCTGGCCACGCGACGATGTTTTCACGCCGACCGGTCGTAGAGTTGGCCAGGTGAGCATGGTGTTACTCGCCGAGGACGATCCGGCGATCGCGGAACCGTTGTCGCGCGCCCTGCAGCGCGAGGGCTATGAGGTCCAGGTCGTCGGCGACGGGCCCACCGTGCTGGAGACGACCGGGGAGCAGCGCGTCGACCTGCTGGTACTCGACCTGGGCCTGCCGGGGATGGACGGCCTGGAGGTGTGCCGCCGCCTGCGTGCGAGCGGCACCGAGCTGCCGGTGCTGATGCTCACCGCCCGCACCGACGAGGTGGACTTCGTCGTGGGCCTCGACGCGGGCGCGGACGACTACGTGGCCAAGCCGTTCCGGCTCGCCGAGCTGCTCGCCCGCATCCGGGCGCTGCTGCGCCGCCGGGCGCCCGAGGTGCTCGAGGCCGGTGGCGTCCGGATGGACCTGGGCGCCCGGCTGGTCACCGTCGAGGGCAAGGAGATCCAGCTCGCGAACAAGGAGTTCGAGCTGCTGCGGGTGCTGATGAGCCGCGCCGGGCAGGTCGTCAGCCGCGACGAGATCCTCGCCGAGGTGTGGAACGACCTGGAGTCCAAGACGTCGAAGACGCTCGACATGCACATGTCGTGGCTGCGGCGGAAGCTGTCGGTGACCAGCGACGGCAAGGGCGCGGTCGTGCACTCCGGTGACGGCGAGCGCCGCATCGCGACGGTGCGGGGCGTCGGCTTCCGCTTCAACACGGAGTAGGCGTGCGGCGCCGCATCCTGCTGGCCATCCTGCTCGCCGTCGCGGTGACCGCCGCCGCGCTCGGGATCCCGCTGGGCGTGACGGCGTGGAAGCTCGTCGACAGCATCACCACCGAGGACCTGGGCGCCCGCGCTTCGCAGATCGCCGCGACGCTGGACACCGATCTCGCGGACGGGCAGCTCAGCGACGCCGACCTCGCGGCCGTGGCGGTCGCGATCCCGGCAGGCGGCAAGCTGACGGTGCGGTTGCCGGGGCAGCCCGCGCAGACCGAGGGTTCCGAGCCCGGCACGGACCCGGTGACGGCGCGCGTGCAGCTGGCGCGGGACGGCACGCTGGAGCTGGCGATCCCGTCCGGTCCGCTGCGCTCGCGGCAGACCACGGTGACGCTCGCCGTGCTGCTGCTGGTCGTGTTGTCGGTGAGCATCGGCACCGTCGTCGCGACCGTGACGGCGCGGCGGCTGGCCAAACCGCTGCGGCACGTCGCGGAGCGCGCGGCGAAGCTCGGCGGCGGGGACTTCCGGCCCGATCCCAGCCGGTACGGGGTGGGGGAGCTGGACATGGTCGCCGAGGCGCTCGACACGTCCGGCACCGCGCTGGCGCAGCTCGTGCAGCGGGAGCGGCAGCTGGTCGGGGACGTTTCGCACCAGCTCCGCAGCAGGCTCACCGCGCTGCAGCTGCGCCTGGAGCCGCTCACGATCGTCGACGACCACGACGTCGCCGAGGAGGCGCGCGCCGCGCAGGAGCAGGCGGACCGGTTGTCCGAGGCGCTGGAGGAGCTGCTGGCGGCGGCTCGCGCGGCGAGCGAGGTGGACGCCGAGCCGGTGGAGCTGGCCACCGCGTTGCCCGAGGTCGCGCAGGAGTGGCGGCAGTTGCTGCGGGCGGAGGGGCGGAACCTGCGGCTGCGGATCGGGGACGGCCTGATCGCGCGGGCGACGCCCGGCCGTCTCCGGGAGGTGGTGGGGGTGCTGCTGGACAACGCGCTCCGCCACGGCGCCGGCACGGTCACGCTGGCCGCGCGGCGCGGCGACGCCGAGGGGACGGTGGTCGTCGAGGTGACCGACACGGGTTCGGGCATTCCGGACGAACTGGCGCCGCACGTGTTCGAGCGCGGGTTCTCCGGTGGCGGTTCGACGGGTGTCGGGCTGGCACTGGCGCGCGCCCTGGCCGAGGCTGACGGCGGGCGGCTGGAGCTGTCGAGCAGGCGGCCCGCGGTGTTCAGCCTGTTCCTGCGGGTGCCGAGTCCGGGAGACGTCCGCGAAGTGCGCTGGCCCTCGGAACGTGTGCCTCGCTAAGCCCACCCGTCGCCCGACCGCCACCCCTCAAGGAGGCGCTGCGCGCCCGGCGTCAGATCTTGGGCCGCAATTCGCGAATATCCGCGCTTTTCACCGCGTCGCGGCGGCGCTGGCCGAGATCGTCGGGGAAAACCCACTTCTTGAAACCCCAGAAGCGGAACACCATCGCCAGCAGCATGCCGATGATCGAACCGCTGATGAAGTCCGCCGTTTCCTGCACGAACCGGGTCACGTGCGGGACTTCGAGGTGGAACGCGTACCGCGACAGGTACAGCGGGATCAGGTTCACGACCACGGCGAGCCCGCTGATCACGAAGAACAACGCGGCCTCGTGGTGCCGTTCGCGGCCGCCGCGCGTGCGGAACGACCACTCGCGGTTGAGGATGTAGGACACGATCGTCGCTACGATGATCGCGATCGCCTTCGCCGTGGTCGGCTTGTCTTCCAGCACGCTCAGTTTGAGCAGGTACCACACACCGTTGTCGACGATGAACGTCGTGCCACCGACGATGCCGAACTTCAGCAGTTCCCGGTGTTTGATCAGCACCGAGCGCAGCGGCTCGGGAGTGTGCGAAAGCACGCTTTCCACAACGGTCACGTCCCGCAGTGTACGGAGCTGCGGGAGGGCGCAGGAGTTCAGGCGGCCCGGACGTCCGGTTCGTCCTCTTCCGCGGGAGCCGCCCGCACCACCCTCGGCCGCGCGCCCGCCTGCGGGAACACCCATTTCTTGAACGCCCACCAGCGGAACAGCATCGCCACGAGCGTGCCGAGGACCATCCCGCTGAAATAGTCGGCGACCTCCTGCGTGAACAGTCCGACGTGCGGGGTGCGCAGTTCGAGCACGTAACGGGAGATCGCCAGCGGCAGCGAGTTCAGGCCCACCGCGATCCCGCTGATCACGAAGAACAACGCCGCCTCGTGCTGCCGTTCCCGGCCGCCGCGCGTGCGGAACGACCATTCCCGCGACAGCACGTAGGACACGACGGTCGCCACGAGCACCGCGAGGATCAACGCCGTCACCGGGTTGCCGCGCAGCACGGTCAGCTTGAGCGCGTAGTTCACGACGTTGGTCAGCACGAAGCACGCGCCGCCGACCAGGGCGAACTTCAGCAGTTCACGGTGCTTGATCAGCAGCGCCCGCGCGGGGCGCGGGAGGAGCCCCAGCACGGTTTCGACGATGGCCACGGGGCGTGACCCTACGCCTGCCCTCACCAGGGCCAGCAGAACAGCCAGCACCAAGGCGGTTTCGGCTTCGTCGAGCTGCTCGAAGGCGTGCTGGTGGTCGAGGGCGTGCTGCTGCTGCTCGGCGGCGGGGTGCTGCTGGACGTCGCCGAGGACGACGAGGAGGCCGGACTGCTCGTGGCCGGGCCGGAGCCCGACGTGGACGTCGTCGCATGGGTGCTCGACGAGGACGAGGACGACGACGTCGACGTGGTGCTGCTGGTGCTGGTGCCCGTGGGCGTCGTCGGGTCCGGCGAAGGCACGCCGCACGGCAGGTCCGGCCAGCACAGGAACGGCACCTTGGCGGTCTCGGTGGCCGTGCCCAGCGTCGCCGTGACGGTGATGAAGCCGGGGTCGAACGGGTGCCACCTCGTGTCGAACCTCAGTCGCAGCTGCTCGTGCGGCGCAAGCGCTTGCGTGCTGGTGCAGCTGATCGCGTGGTCACCGGTGGTGCAGGTGGCCGGGCCGTCCGTCAGGTCCGCCTTCCGGTCCACGTCGACCGTGACCGGCTTGGTGTTCGGGCCGTCGTTGGTGACGGTCACGGTGAACGCGCGCTCGTGGAACCACGGCCACGGGAAGTCGTCGTCGCCGCTCACGGCCAGGGTCAGCGCGTCGGGCCGCGGCTTGACCGCGACCGGCACGTCGACCGCGAGCCGGATCGTCGTGCCCGCGGTGACCGAGCCCGTCACCTGGCCGGGCCGCGCGTCGTCGTCGGCCATCAGCCGGAACGTCAGCACCGCCGTTTCGCCGGGTTGCAGGCCCCGGTCGGTGGAGCACGTGACGGTGCCGGTGCCCGCGGGGCAGTCCACGGTGAGCGGTCCCTGGCTCGCCTGCACGGCGAACCCGCGTGCGGCCGCCGCACCACCGCCGCCGCCCGGCGGGACGGCGCGGATGCCCGGCGGCAGGTTCAGGGTCGCCACGACGGGCTCGGAGACGGAACCGCCGGTGTTGCGGACCGTGATCGGCAGGGCGACCGCGCCCTGCCCCGGGTCCAGCTCGATGCCCTGCGCGGGCGAGTCCGCGGTGAGGTTCGCGGGAGCCGGGGCCGGCGGAGCCGCCGGCGGTGGCGGGGGTGCGGGCAGCGTCGGCGGGACCGACGGCGCCGGCTGCACGGGCGGGGGAGCGGGCACCACCGGCGGGGCCGGCGGGGCGGGAGGCGCGGGGGGAGCGGGCACCTGGGGCGCCGGCGCGGGTGCGGGTGCGGGCTGGACGACCGGGGGCGGCGTCGGTGTCGAGGCCGCGGTCGGG
>NZ_BAABIB010000080.1:0-38471 GCF_039542405.1 Amycolatopsis dongchuanensis | reverse complement strand
TCCACCTGCATCCGCCGATCCTCGCGGACCGCGGACATCCCTGAAAGGTAGGGCGGCGTGACCTCTTCGGATTCGCGGAAGTGGTCAGCACGCCGTGCTCCCCATCTGCTCCCCGCAAACGCCGACGGCCCGCCGACGATGGTCGTCGACAGGCCGTCTGAACAGCTAAAATAACCGGTGGGCGATACTGGGATCGAACCAGTGACCTCTTCGGTGTGAACGAAGCGCTCTCCCGCTGAGCTAATCGCCCCCGTGCGGTACGAGAAGGAACTCTAGCGCACCCCGGATCGGCTCTGGCAAACGGGTGGTCTTTAGGGGCCAACCCTGCGCGCACGAGCGGGTACGGAGCGAACAACCGAGTGGTGGCAAGCACTGTGTTCGCCCGGTCGCTGCCCGTGTCACCTGCAACGTTGGTGACACGGCGCTGTCGTCCGGCAGCGAAACCGAGCAGTATGTACGCGGTGGACGATCACGAGGCCGGACACCGGGCCTGCTCGGGGACGGGTGAAGATGGGCCACGCGGCCGGTGAACTCATCTGGGTGATTAAGCGTCAGACAGAGAGCGATCCGGCGTGCTGGTGCGTCCCATCAGCAGTACCCCGGCCGGGCGGGCCGTGGAGGGAGACGAAAGGTAAGACCATGCGTAACGATCACGTGACGCTCCGCTCGACGGCGGTGTTCGACCTGCTGGCGCCGCGCACTCCGGCGGTGCCGGTCAAGGTGGAGCTGCGCTACGACACCCGCGACCCGTACGCGGTCGTCGCCGCCTTCCGCACCGGCCGGGCCGGCTGGGTCGAATGGGTCTACGCGCGCGATCTGCTGGCCGACGGCCTGCTCGCCGAAGCGGGTGACGGCGACGTGAGGATCCGCCCCTCGGTGGAGGACCCGGAGTCGGTGCTGATCGAGCTGAACTCGCCCTCGGGGCACGCCATGTTCGAGGCGTCGGCGCAGGAGCTGGCCGACTTCCTCGACCGGACCTACGACGTGGTGCTCCCGGGCAACGAGCACCTGTGGGTCGACGTCGACGACGCGCTCACCCACCTGATCCCGAACGATATGGGCTGATCAGAGCCACCGCGATCACAATGGGTACCCCCCTGTGATCGCGGTTTCCGGGGTCGGATATGGTTTTGCCACACCACGACGACGGGGGCCGGGAGCTCCCGGGTCGCAGGTAACGCGGACGTAGCGCAGCTGGTAGCGCATCACCTTGCCAAGGTGAGGGTCGCGGGTTCGAATCCCGTCGTCCGCTCGGAGGAGCCCACTCGGGCCCGTACGGTGGAGTGGCCGAGAGGCGAGGCAACGGCCTGCAAAGCCGTGTACACGGGTTCGAATCCCGTCTCCACCTCGCGCGATTAGCTCAGCGGGAGAGCGCTACCTTGACACGGTAGAGGTCACTGGTTCGATCCCAGTATCGCGCACTCACTTTTTCCCCAGGCCGGTGAGCCTGGCAGTGATCATGACCGGATCTGGTCAGTTGGCTGTGGCGTTTCGAGGCGTTTCGCGTCACAGCCTGAAGCGAGCCCGCGGGAACCAGCCGAACAGCTTCGCCCGCTCCCCCGGCGTCAACGCCGCGATCGACGCCCACCACCGCGCTTCCAGGGCTTGCAGAATCTGCTGCTGCATGACCGGCGTCACATGGTCGTAGGCCCGGCTGATCCCCTTCCTCTTCTGCCCCAGCCGCGCCCGCCGCGCCACCGCGGCGACCCTCGTGGAACGTGAACCAGGGCAGGATCGCCGGAATGTGATCTTCCGAACACGGGTCATCCGGGTTCACCCGTCCCAGGCGGGCGGCCAGAACCGCTGCCGAAAGTTCGACCGCCGCCACGGCTTCCCCTCCGGCGTGCACACCACGAACGGATGCCGGTGACTGTCCAGCAGCTCCTCGTACAGCACCGCGATACTCGAAGGCAGCGGAACCCACCGCGTTCCCGCCGGAGTTTTCGTCCGCCCCCTTCTTCCCTCGACGTGGGTGGTGACGGTGAGCGTCAGGGGGCCGAGGCGAATCACGCGTACGCGGCGGTGCGGCAGGCCGATCCAGGGTGGCAGCGACAACGCCCATGAAGGCCCGGTCCAGCTCCGTCAACTCAAGATCCGGGGCCTGGGAAAGCAAGTCAACGGCCATCTCCAGGAGGCGACGGCCCACGACGAGGTCATCCACGGCGCGCTCGTCGTTGTGCTGGTGCCGGAGGAGGTCCGCGGTTGCCGCCTCGATGGCGTGGTCGAGGCGGGTATCGAGGTCGGTGCGGTGGTGAGCGTCGTTCACGGTGGTTCAGACGTCTTCTGCGGCGGTAGTGGGACGCGGCCAGTGCTGTCGGTCGGCGACATACGTCCCCTTGGAGCGCACGGTGATCATCAGGCCACGAAAGCGCAGGAGCCGAGTGGCGTGACGGGCTGTACCCAGCGAAACGCCGTATTCCTGCGCCAGCCGACGTTCTGACGGCAACGGCGTGTTCGGGGCCAGGTCACCGGACTCCATGCGGGAGGCCAGATGCCTGGCCATCTCCTCGTACGGGGTCGCGGCTCGGCCAGGACCAACCGGGCGGCAGGCTGGTTCGGTTGGGGCGCAGAGGATGCGTGACCTGAGCAGCCCGTTCCTTCTCGACGCGAGCGATGAGGACGGCCACCGGCACGCGCTCGCGGCGAATACGGCGCTCCGCTAGCCAGCGGCGCGTCAGCCACCCCAGCCAGATCAGGAGCCATGGTCCGAAGTAGACGCAGGCGACCAGTGAACTGCGGGCTGAAGCCAAGACCTGGGTGGAGATCGCCGAGGTGTTCACCCATCGCTACCACGTCAACATGCGCACGGCGTTGCGGCTGGTGCGGGGCTGGAGTCAGCGCGACGCCGCCGATCGATGGAACGAACGTTGGCCTGCCGACCCGAAGACGTTCAAGAACTTCTCCTACTGGGAGCTCTGGCCCGCCGAAACCGGGCACGCGCCCTCGCTCGAGGTGTTGGGGAGACTGGCGGAACTGTATGAGTGCCGGGTGGCCGACTTGGTTAACGACATCGGCGACCATCGACCGGCTGACAGCGCGTTCCGACAGCACCAGCAACTGGCCGCGCTGGAGAAGCCGGACGCCGAACACGCTCGACGTCAGCGCGCCGCCGCATCTCATCGGCAGGCAGCCTCTCCGTCTCCACGATCCCGCGAATCTGCCCGCACTCGCCGCACGTAGCCGTCATCCCGGTCCACCGCTCGTTCGAGCGATGCTGAGTCCTCTCCACAATGTGCCCGCAGGTGGACACCAACCGCCACATGTCCAAGTCTTCCGGCCGTGGCTTCGAGCCGCTGCGTGGAATCGCCCGCGTTCTCTCATGAGCAGCCGGATCGACCGGCGGTGGCGGACAGCAGTAGCCGCAGAGCATCATCCGTGAGTTGCCCACTGACCAGCGGTGCGAACGGCAGTCACCGTGCTGGGCCCGGTATTCCGCGTCGGCGACGTCGTAGTCAGCGCGCTGCTCAGCGGTCATCTTGATCGGCGGCACCCCGGCCCCCAGCCGTCGTTGATCGGGTGTCCGCATCCCCGGCATGCGATACCGGCAGCGACTTGGTCCCGGGTCAGATAGGTCCCGTTCTGTGTCCACTCCTGTTGACGCGTCTCGAACCGGAACTACGGCTACCCCGCCAACCTCTCACCCGTGGGAGCCGCGGGAGGACCGAGCCGACGAGCGATAGCCCCCGGTGTCCGGCCGATCGCGACTACCCGACCCTGGCGGGTTATCGGGAGAACCTGGCGTGATACCGGTGGTGAGCCTGGCGCCGCAGCCGCATCGTGGAGACATGTCACAACAGATCAAGTTCGAGGACGCCGCGCCCGCGACGACCGGCACGATCGCGGTCTTCGGCGCGACGGGGCGACAGGGCGGGGCGGTGGTCGACGCGCTGCTGGACCACAAGGCCACGGTGCGGGCCCTGGTCCGCGACCCGCGGTCCGACCGGGCTCGGGCGCTGGCCGCCCGCGGCGTCGAGCTGGCGGCCATCCGGACCGACGACCCGGCATCGCTGGCCGCCGCGCTGACGGCGGTCGAGGCGTTCTACTTCATGACCCCGGAGGCGAGCAACCTCGAAGAGGTCGAGACGGAGATCCGCATCGGTACCGCGCTCGTCGACGCGGCGGTCGAGGCACGCGTCCCGCACGTCGTGTTCAACTCGGTCTTCGGCGCGGACCGGGAGCGGGGTGTGCCGCACCACGACTCGAAGCACTGGATTGAGGAGTACCTGAGGAAGTCCGGCCTCAGGGCCACGATGGTTCGCCCGACCCCCTTCATGGAGGAGATGGCACCGAGCCTGGAGCACGGGGAGATCGTGCTGAGGCTGCCGCTGCCGGAGGACGTCCCCCTGAAGATGATCTCGGTCAGGGACGTCGGCCGGGTCGCCGCCGCGCTCCTGCTCGACACCGCGGAGACACCCGGCGAAGCCGTCGAGCTGGTTGGCGACGAGCTGACGGGCCCTCAGATCGCCGCGGCGTTCGGCGCGCGCGCCGGGCTCCCGGCACGGTACGAGGCTCTCCCGTTGAGCGTGCTTCCCAGCGAACTCGACAGGGCGATGTTCCGCCAGTTCGCGAAGGCGGGGGAACACCCGTCGGATCTCGGGGCGGTGCGGGCGATCGAGCCGGCCACCCTCGACCTGACCGGGTGGATCCGGTCGACCGGCTGGGCCACGCCCGCCGGTCCCGGCCACAAATGATTTTTCACCTAGAGCGACGAGCACTGGAGCAGACATGAAGGCGATCACCTACACCGAGTTCGGCGGCCCGGAAGTCCTTCGCCTCGAAGAGGTCGACGATCCGCACGCCGGACCCGGGCAGGTGCGGCTGAAGGTCGTGGCGGCAGGGGTCAACCCGCTCGACTCCAAGATCCGCAACGGGTGGCGGCCGCAGCTGGCGCCGCGGTTCCCGGTGATCCCCGGCGTGGAGGCGGCCGGCGTCGTCGACGAGGTCGGCGCAGGCGTGACCGGCGTCGCGGTGGGTGACGAGGTCCTGGGCTGGACCGTCACCGGCGCGTACGCCGAGCACGCGCTGGCCGTCGACTTCGGCCCGAAGCCCGCGGACCTCGACTGGGACCTCGCCGCCGCACTACCCGTCGCCGTCGAAACCTCCGTCCGCGTGCTCGACGCCCTCGGCGTCGGGGAAGGCGACACGCTGCTGCTCCACGGAGCCGCGGGTGTGACCGGCGCCGTCGGTGTTCAGCTCGCGGTCACCCGCGGCGCCACGGTCATCGGCACCGCCTCCCCCGGCAACCACGACTACCTGCGTTCGCTGGGCGCGATCCCGGTCGCCTACGGCGCCGGCCTCGCCGACCGGGTCCGCGAGGCCGCACCGGAGGGAATCGACGCCGTGTACGACGCCGCGGGGGCGGGCGACCTGGAGGTGTCGATCGACCTGCTTGGCGGCACCGACCGGATCATCACCATCGCCGATCAGAAGGCCGCCGAGCTCGGCGTCACCTTCTCCGGACCCGGCGCCCCGTTCGGTTCCCGCCTCGGCGAGTACACCCGCCTCGCAGCCGACGGCAAGCTCACGGTGCGCATCGCGCAGAGCCTTCCGCTGGAGGACGCCGCGAAGGCGCAGGAGCTGAGCGCGAGCGGTCACGCCGCCGGGAAGCTCGTCCTGCGGCCGTAGGTCAGCGCCCCAGCTGCCGCGGCAGCTGACCACCAAGTCGTCCTGCAGCGCCAGCACGTCGTCCACGTGCCGGCGGGCCAGGCCGATGTCGTCGCCGAACCGCCGCATGGGCCGCTGCGGCGGCGAGGGTGGCCGAGGCGAGCCGCGACTCGACGAACTCGCGGAACGATACGCGGGGTGCCGTCATCGAAAGCGGCTCCGGTGAGGCACTGGCGCGGGAAGCCCAATTCCCCCTGGGCGACTGTACGCGGCGAACACGAGCGCGGTGACGTGGTGCCCGTCAAGCGATGTCAACGGAGCGACTCGAGTCGCGGTCATAAGACGCGCGAGCATCGGCGATGTCGGAGATGTGGCTGCTGCTCCACGCGATGAGCGGGGCCGCGGCTTGGAGCAAGCTGGAACCCAGAGGCGTGAGCCGATAGCTGACGCGGGGCGGCATCAGCTCGTGGACGGTGCGGATGATGACGCCGTCGCGCTCGAGACGACGCAGGCTGACGGTGAGCATGCGTTGAGTAACGCCGCTCACAACGCGCTTGAGCTCATTGAAGCGACGAGGACCGCCACCGAGATTGGAAATGATGTAAAGGGACCATTTGTCGGTTATGAGGTCCAAGGCCTCGCGCACGTCACATGTCTCGGCGCCGGCGGGGCTGTGAGCAGCACTCACGGTTACCTCCATGATACCAGGCACACGAATGTGCCTCATTGACCTCGTACCGAACCCAACCCCACGATAGTTCAAGTTGGTTCAAGGCGGTTGTCGCCACGGAAAGTCTGAGGCAACGATGAAAATAACCGTGTTCGGCGTGGGGTTTGTCGGCAGCGCTCTCGTCCGCGAACTGAACTCGCGCCGGCATGAGGTGATCGCCGTTTCGCGGCATCCCGGCACGGACGTTCCGAGCGGAGTGGTCGCAGTCTCCGGAAGCGTGCACGATCGCGGCTTCCTCCAAGAGGTTACCGCCGGCGCGAACGTGCTGGTGTCGGCACTTCCGGCGGGCACCGGCAGCAACGCGCTCGATGTGAGTTCGGCGGTGTTGCTGAGCGCCGCCGAAGCAGTCGGCGCGCGGCTCGGAGTCGTCGGTGGTTCGGCAGTGCTGCCGCTGGTCGAGGGTGGTCCACCCCAGGCCGGCACACCGGGATTTCCGGCCTGGCTCATCCCCCGCGCCCAGGCGCATCAGCGGACCCTCGACCTCCTCAGGTCGGCACCGGAACACCTCGATTGGTTCTATCTCGTTCCCGCGGCGGAATTCGGGCCGCATCAGCCCGGGGTCCGAACCGGTCTCTGTCGCACGAGTTCCACCGCGCAGGTCACCGATGAGGACGGGCGATCGACACTCGGCGTGGAAGATTATGCGATCGCCTTCGCCGATGAGATCGACTCCCCGAAAACTCATCGCACCTGGCTCGCTGTCGGCTACTGATGATCCTCGTCAAAACCGTATGTTAAATTGATTCACGAAGGACTTATTGTGACCGAAAAGAAGATCATCGCAGTGGTGGGAGCTACGGGCGCTCAGGGTGGCGGGCTGGTGCGCGCCCTTCTGGACGACTGGAACGGACCGTTCGCGGTGCGGGCGCTGACGCGTAACCCCGGCTCGGTGAAAGCGAAGGAGTTCGCCGCGCGCGGCGCCGAGGTCGTTCAGGCGGATCTCGACGACGAGACGAGCCTGCGGGCGGCCTTCGACGGTGCCTATGGCGCGTTCGTCGTCACCAACTTCCGCGAGGAACTGACCGAGGAACAGGAAGCGCTTCGCAGTCGCGCGCGGATGGAGCGGGACCAAGCGGAGAACGCGGCACGCGCCGCCGAGGCCGCCGGGCTCAAGCACGTCGTGTGGTCGACTTTGGAAGACACCCGTCCGCATTTCAAGTTCCTCGGCAGCGATGTTCCGACCCTCGGCGACGGGTACAAGGTGCCGCACCTCGACGCCAAGAACGAGGCGAATGCGTCCTTCGTCTCCCACGGAGTGCCGACGACGTTCCTGGAAACCTCGTTCTTCTACGAGATGTTCATCTACGCGGGCCTGAGCCCTCGCCGCGATCCGGACGGCCGAGCCACGTTGACCATCCCGATGGGAGACAGCACGATGGCGCTCGTGGCTGCCGAAGACATCGGCCGCACCGCTCTGGGGATCTTCCGCGCCGGCGGCCGGTTCATCGGACGCACCGTGGGGCTGGCGGGCACCCACGCCACCGGCGAGCAGATGGCCGAGCTCTTCGCCAAGGTGCTCGGCGAACCGGTCGTCTATCGACCGCTGACCCACGACGAGCTGCGCAACGCGGGATTCCCGGAGGCCCGAGAACTCGGGAACATGTTCCAGTTCTTCACCGAGGCCGCCGATTCCTACGTCGGCAACAGAAGTCTCGACGTCGTCCGGGCGCTGAACCCGCGGCTGCGCACGCTCGAGGACTGGCTGGTCGAGCACCGCGAACTGCTGAAGTCCGCTCTCTGACCGGGGAGAACCCGTGGCCGTCGCCCTCATCACCGGAAGCGCGCGCGGCATCGGCCGTGCCATAGCACGAAAACTCGCCGTCGACGGCTTCGACGTCGTGGTGAACCATCGATCCAACGCCGAAGCCGCCCGAGAGGTCGTCCTGGAGGTCGAATCGGCGGGGCGGAAAGCAATCGCGGTCCAAGCGGACATCGGGGCTCCAGAGGGTCTGCGGGACCTTTTCAGAGCAACGGAAGAACACTTCGGGCGGCTCGACGTCTTCGTCGGCAACGCGGCCGCTACCGCGCTCGCCCCCATCGCCGAGATGTCGGATGCGGACTTCGACCTGCTTTGGAGGACGAACGCCAGGGCCACCTTCATCGGCCTTCGCGAGTCCGCCCGCCGGATGCGCGACGGAGGCAGGATCGTCATCATCTCCAGCGGATCGGTGGTAGCCCTGAATCCCGGCTCGGGCCCCTATTCCGCCACCAAGGCCGCAGGGGACGCCCTCGTGCGGATGGCAGCCAGAGAGCTCGGACCGCGCGGTATCACAGTCAACAGTGTGTTGCCGGGTCCGACCAGGACCGACATGCTGACTGTCGATCCCGGCCTGATCGCCGCACAGACCCCGTTGGGCCGCATCGGTGAGCCGGGGGACATCGCCGACGTCGTGAGCTTTCTGGTGTCGCCTGCCGGAGCGTGGGTCACCGGCCAGACGTTGGGGGTGGGCGGAGGGCTGTTCTGAGCGATGCGGTCAGTCCGGGCCGCCCCGCGCCGCGCGACAAGTCCTCGTCCTGCGGCTTTCACCATCGCGACCTGGAATTTGGAGAACCTGTTCCTCCCCGGCGGAGACGGCCCGAAAGACCAGCCGTCCTACGACGCCACACCATCACCGAGATGGCATCGGCCGTCCTGGCCGTGCAGGAACTCGGCGACCCCGAGGCTCTCGACGATCTCGCCAGCCGGGTCGGCGGCACGTGGCACCGAGCCGTGTCCGGCGCCTACGCGTTGTACCGCCGCGCCGCCGAGGCCACCGCCGTGCGAGAACTCGCGACGGCCCACCTCCGCGCCCAGCCCGACGCCCGACTCATCGTGCTTGGCGACCTCAACGACGAGCCCACGGCCGCCACGACCCAGATCCTGAGCGGGCCGCCCGGTTCCGAGATCGGCACCGGCGGTTTCGACCACCCCGACCAGGGCGATGCGTGGCGTCTCTGGAACCTCGCGCCATTCATCCCTGGCGACCAGCGGTACTCCCGGATCTACCGCGGCCGCAAGGAACTCATCGACCACATCCTCGTCAGCCACCAACTGGTCAAGCCCCTGCCCACCGTCCGCACCATCAACCAGGCCCTGCCATCGGTCACCGACGACCCCCACCAGCACACGGGCGAATCCGGTTCGGACCACAGTCCGGTCGCCGCGACGTTCGACCTGCCATAGGTATCGGCCTCAGACCCCGCGAGCCACACTTCTTCGTCCTTTCCCGGTTCTGGACCTTGCCGCATCAGCCAAGCCGGGGGCGTTTCTTCACCACTCACCGCTGGACGGTATCGACCTTCGGAACAACGGGTCTTGGCCGGGCTGCTGACCCAGCTCGCCTGACGCGCCACGGCGTACGCCGGGCGGGTACGAAGACCCGCCCGGCCCCGCGTCACTTCGTCAGGAACTCTTCCAGGCGCAGCGCCCGGTTGACGATCCGGACGTCACCGATCCAGCCGTGGAACACGTTGTCGATCGCGCCGCCGTACTCGTGGCCGCCGAGCAGCCACGTCAGCCCGAGCGAGGTGATGCCGATCGAATCGGTCGACGGGTTGTCGGCGACCAGCGCGCTTTCCACGTACAGCTTGGTGTGGTGCCCGTCGTTGACGACCGCGATGTGCCACCACTGGTCCTCGGCCAAGCCGTGGCTCCAGTTCGTGGTCGGGTAGGTCTGGTTGAGCGGGTAGCAGTTGAACTGCACCTCGCGGCCGTTGTTCGTGGTCATGAGCTGGGCCACCGGCTCCTTCGGGTCAGTGTTCTTGCCGTACTTGCCGGCGTTGCCGGCCTCGCCCCAGCGCGACAGGACCGGCATGTTCCCGTTGTTGCCCGAGTCCCAATCGCGCGGGATCTTCACGAACGCCTCGATGGTGTAGCCGCTCTTGAACGTCTCGGTGTTCAGCGGCGCGCGCGAAGCGGTCGTGAGGTACGCGCCGTGCAGTGGGTTCTTGCCACCCACGAAGCGCAAGCTCGCGTGGCCGGGCTGGTCGGGGTGGTGGTCGGCGGACCAGGTGAGCGCGTCGGCGGCGGAACCGGGCACCGACAGCAGCGTGAGGTCGTTGCCGTGGCCCGAAAGGTCACGCACTCGCTGGCTCGCGGTGAACGGGCTGCCGTCCTTGCCGCCGCCGTCGAAGCGCCAGTACGCGAGCGTGCCCGGCACGAGGACCTTGCTCGCCGGCCGCGCCGGGCGCACCGGGACGGGGATGAAGCCGGCGAAGCGTTTCTCGAAGTCGACCGGCACCGCGAACCGGTCGACGGAGGTCGTCAGGCGCGCTTCGAGCACCTCCAGGCGATTGCGCTCGGCCGGGTCCTTCTCCAGGATCCACGGCGAGATCGTCTCGACGTCGATGGTGTTGCGGTCGAGGTCGAAGTGGTACAGGCGCAGCATGCCGCGGCCGCTCATGTAGCGGTTCTGGTAGTTCGTGATGTGCAGGTGGACGTCGTTGCCCGCGGAGTTCTTCTTGGTCGTGCGTCCCGAGGGCCAGTAGTGGCCGTTGAGCGTCAGGAAGATCTGGTCGTTGTCCTTGATCAGCTCGTCCCACACGGTCTGCCCGTAGTCGCTGAGCACGGCATTGTTCTCGGGGTCGCCGGACTCGTACGGGTAGACCTCGTCACCGTAGGTCGGTGCGACGATCTCGTGGCAGGTGAGGATCACCGGCATGTTCCTGTGGGCCTTGATGACCTGGTTCGCCCACGCGAAGCCCGCTGCCGAGGTGCGCCAGTCCAGTGCGAGCAGCAGCCACTCGCGGCCGGCCGCCCGGAAGACGTGCGCGGTGTTGTAGCCGCTCGCGTCGGAGCCCAGGAACGACTTCTGCCGCTTGAACCGCTGCGGGCCCATCGTCTGCAGGTACGGCGTGGTGCCGCGCGTGTCGTCGCCGGACACGTCGTGGTTGCCCGCCAGCACGCTGTAGGCCACGTTCGCGTTGTCGACGACCTTGAACGCCTTGTCGACCGCTTGGAACGACGTCGCGTCGCCGTCCTGCGTGAGGTCACCGAGGTGGGCCATGAACACGATGTTGTTGTTCGGCGTGCCGCTGTTCGCGATGACGTACCGGAACGACGCTTCCTGCGGTTCCGGGTTGATGCTGTTCTGGCTGCCCCAGTACAGGTACTGCGTGTCCGGCATCACGGCGAGCGTGAACTGTTTGCTCTCGGTGTCGGGATTCCACCGGCCCGAGGGTCTGGCGTCCTCGTTCGCTTCGGCAGGCGCGACGGCCCCCAGCGTGCTCAGCGCGGTCGCCCCGACACCGGCGAGCCCCGCGTTGCGCAGGAACGACCGCCGGTTCGGCCCGAGTTTTTCAGGCATGCTCCACCCCATCCAGGTTTCTTCCGGGAAGATCACCCCGACGCTAGGCACGCTCCCTTGAGCCACGGCAAACGCGAGATGACCGGCGGTGAGCCACTGCCTTACCGGCACCGGCGGAAGTTCGGCGAATCGGTAGAAACGCCTTTTTGTGCGGCACGATTCCCGCCGGCGCGAGTCGACGTCGTCGCGCGCATCCCGCACGGCGGCCCGCTCACACCCGAAGACGACTACGCCACACCCCAGGGTGCCGGCCAGTGAGTGCGCCAGGGACTCCCACGGGGGCGCAACGCCCGCGGCGGGGAGAGGGTGAGGCGGTACCGCCGGCGAGCGGAAATCGTCGCGGACTTCCGCCTCACCCGGGTCGCCGCGGTACGTCCCGCTCTGTCCGACGCGCGACCGGGCGCGTACCCGACCCGAGGAGACCCCCGATGTCCGCCACGACCGGCCCCCGTGCCGACACCTCCGCGGTCCAGCCGTTCTCCGTCCCGGTCGCCGCCGACGCGGAACTGGAGGCGTTGCGCACCCGCATCACGACCACCCGGTGGCCCGACGCGGAGCTCGTCCCCGACTTCTCGCAGGGCGTGCAGCTGGCGGTGATGCAGGAACTGGCCCGCTACTGGGCGGCGGACTACGACCTGCGCAGGTGCGAGACGCGGCTGGGTGCCCTGCCCAACTTCGTCACCGAGATCGACGGGCTCGACATCCACTTCATCCACGTCCGCTCGCCGCACGAGAACGCGTTGCCGATCATCGTGACGCACGGGTGGCCGGGTTCCGTCATCGAGCTGCTGAAGATCATCGACCCGCTGGTCGACCCCACCGCGCACGGCGGGACCGCGGCGGACGCGTTCGACGTCGTCATCCCCTCGATCCCGGGATACGGGTACTCCGGCAAACCGCGGGAACCCGGCTGGGGCCCCGAGCGGATCGCCCGCGCCTGGGACGTCCTGATGCACCGCCTCGGCTACCCGCGGTACGTCGCGCAGGGCGGTGACTGGGGCGCGATCATCACCGACCTGATGGGGGTGCAGGCGCCTCCGGGACTGCTCGGCATCCACACCAACATGGCCGGCGCGGTCCCCGCGGACGTCTGGACCTACCTGGCACGGGACGTGCTGGGGGCGGCCGGGCCGCCGCCGACCGGGTTGTCCGAGGAGGAGAACCGCACCTTCGAGCAGCTGAAGTTCTTCTTCGAGGACGGGGTCGGGTACGGGGTGCAGATGGGGACGCGGCCGCAGACGATGTACGGCCTGGCCGATTCGCCCGTCGCCCTGGCGGCGTGGATGCTCAACCACGACGCGTCCAGCTACCGGGACATCGCCGAGGCCTTCGCCGGGCGCCCCGTCGGCGGCCTGACCCGCGACGAGGTCCTGGACAACATCACCTTCACCTGGCTGACGAACACGGGGCTGTCGGCCGGCTTCTTCGACGTCAAGGGCGTGTCCGTGCCGGCCGCCGTGAGTGTCTTCCCGAACGAGATCTACCGGGTTCCGCGCAGCTGGGCCGACCGGGCCTATCCCAAGCTCGTCTACTACAACGAGGTCGACCGGGGCAACCACTTCGCCGCCTGGCAGGAACCGGCGCTGTTCGCCACCGAGGTGCGTGCCGGGTTCCGGGCACTGCGGTAACCGGGGTGGCGCGCGCCGGTCAGGCCTCGATGCCCGCCACCCGCGACCACACCACCCGGCAGGTCTCCGCCGCCTGGTCGAGCGCCTCGGGAGAAATCGCCGACGCCCGGTAGAACGTGCGCTCGATCATCCAGCACACGGCGTGCGCGAGGGCGCGTGCGCCGTCAGGTCCGTCGTGCGACGCGACGCCGGCGCGCACCAGGATCGCCGTGATGGCGTCGATGAAGATCTCCGCGGTCTCCGTCCACAATGTCCCGATCTCGGGGATGTTCGAGGACTGGTCGAGGGCGACGCGCATGATCAGGCCGTGCTCGCGCCAGCGGTCGCGGGTGCGCGCCACGGCTGTCGCGATCGCGTCCCGGGGAGCCGCGGGGTCGTCGGCCGCCGCGCGCGACTTCTCGCGCAGCGCCTCCACGGTCCTGGCGAAGAGGGCGACGAGCGCCTCCTGCTTGGAGCTGAAGTAGAAGTACATCGACGCGCGGGAGAACCCGGCGCGCTCGGCGATGTCGCTTGTCGTGAGCGCGTCGAAACTCTTCACGGCCAGCAGTTCCTCGAGTACTTCGAGGATCTTCAGCTCGCGCAGGTCCCCTTTGGACGGTGGCGCCGAACGCCGGCGGTCAGTTCGACGCGATCTGGTGCCCGTCCGGGAAGTCGGTGGACCGCGAAAGCTCTTCCCACGCCTCGATGTCCGCGGTCACCGCGGCGCGGCCTGCCGCCACGAGCCGCAACGCGTCCGAACCGAGCACGAGGTGCACCGGCGGCTTTTCCGCCTCGACCACCTTCAGCACGGCTTCGGCGGCCTTGGCCGGGTTGCCCAGCTGGTTACCGCTCGCGGCGAGCCGGGCCGCCCGGATCGGTTCGAACAGCTCGTCGTAGTCCGGGATCGACCGGTCGCTGCGGACCATCGACCGGCCCGCCCAGTCCGTCCGGAAGGAACCGGGCTCGATGATCGTCACCCGCACCCCGAACCCCGCGACCTCCTTGGCCACGGTCTCCATCATGCCCACCACCGCGTACTTGCTGCCGCAGTAGTACGCCAGCCCGGGCACGGTCATCAGCCCGCCCATCGAACTGACCGCGAAGATGTGCCCCGAACGCCGCTTCCGCATGCCCGGCAGCACCGCGTGGACGGTGGCCGCCACCCCGAACACGTTGGCGTCGAACTGCGCGCGCAGCTCGCCCATCGGGGATTCCTCGAACACGCCCTCGTGCCCGTACCCCGCGTTCGCGATCAGCACGTCGACCGGGCCGACGGTGCGCTCGACCTCGTCCACCACGGCGAAGACGGCCTCGTCGTCGGTCACGTCGAGCTGCCGCGCGTGGGCGCGGCCGGGTGCGAGCGCCTCGAACCGCTCGAGGTCTCCGGTCTTGCGCACGGTGCCCACGACGGTGTGACCAGCTGCCAGCGCACCCTCCGCGAAGGCGCGGCCGAGGCCGCTGCTGGCACCGGTGATCAGGAAAGTTCGCTTGGTCATGCCCCAGACTCTACACGACGTCGAAAAAACTCGACACTGTGTCAGACCTCTCGTCCGCGCCAGCCCCCGGCCCGCCGCGCCGGCTTGAACAAATAGTCAAAGGTGCCCGCACAAAGTGTTGTTTGCCCTCCGCGGAAACACCTCCTTAATCTGATCGCACCCATTCGGGTTTCCTGCCGGAAGAACACCGACGAAGAAATGCGGGGACATGTTCCGAGAAAGCCTGCGCGGGATTCGCGTGCTCGACTTCACCCACGTCGTGGCCGGGCCCGTCTGCACGATGACGCTGGCCGACCTCGGCGCGGACGTCGTGAAGGTCGAGCCGCCCGCCGGCGAGATCGGGCGCCGGGTGGGCCCACCGTGGCTCGGCGGCCAGAGCGTCATCTCCCTGAGCGTCAACCGGAACAAACGCAGTCTCGCCATCGACCTGAAAACGCCCGAGGGCAGGCGGATCGTGCGCCGGATGGTGTCGCGGGCGGACGTACTGGTCGAGAGTTTCCGGCCCGGGGTGATGCGCGGGCTCGGACTCGACCACGACACGCTCGCCGTCGCCAACCCCGCGCTCGTCTACTGCTCGATCTCGGCCTTCGGCCAGGAGAGCCCGGCCCGCGACCGGCCCGGGGTCGACGGGGTCATCCAGGCCGTCACCGGGCTGATGAGCACGCTGGGCCACCCGGGTTCCGGGCCGGCGAAGGTGCAGATCCCGGTGGCCGACATGGTGACCGGCTACCTCGCGTCGATCGCGGTCCTGGCGGCCCTGCGCGAGGTCCGCGACGGCAAACCCGGCCAGCACCTCGACGTCAGCCTGTACAACGCGACGATCATGCTGCAGCAGACCAGTTTCGCGTCGTTCCTGACCTCGGCCGCCGAACCGGAGCGGCTGGGCAGCGCCGCGCCCTACGCCGCGCCGAACGAGGCGCTGCCCACGGCCGACGGCTGGATCATGGTCGCCGCGTACGACCCCAAGCGGTGGGCCGCGCTGTGCCGGGCACTGGAAGCCCCCCACCTGACGGCCGATCCCCGCTTCGCCACCAACGCCGACCGCGTCGCCCACCGGCCGGAGCTGCGGGCCGAGCTGAGCCGCCTGTTCGCCCGGCGCACGACGAGGTCGTGGCTGGAAATCCTTGCTTCCCAAGACATCCTGTGTGCCCCCGTGGCCGGGTACCGGGAGGTCGTCGAGTCCGAGGAGTACCGCGCGAGCGGGGTCGAAACGACGGCGGGACCGGTGCGGATGCCGGGCTTCGTGCTGGGACCGTCCCAGCCGGACGGTGCGCCGGACCGGCCCGCGCCGCTGCCGGGCCAGCACTCGGCGGCCGTCCTCGCCGAGTACGGGCTGTCCGGAGCCGAGATCGCCCGCCTTGCCGACCGGGGTGTGATCAGCGCCGGCCCGACGACGCGAACCGAGGTGATCGCGTGAACGACCGCCGCCCCACCTTCGCCGACAAGGGAACGGACAGCCGATGAACGACGAAAACCCCCTCGTGACAACCGATCTCGCCGACGGTGTCCTCACGATCACCCTTGACGCCCCGGAGACCGGGAACGCCCTCGACCTCGCCATGACGGACGCGCTGGCCGGAGCGCTCGAGGACGCCGGGAACACACCGGACGCGCACTGCGTGCTGCTGCGGTCCTCGGGACGGCACTTCTGCACCGGCGGCAACGTCAAGGACATGGCGCGGGGCGCCGACCTGATGGCCGGGACGACCACCGACATCCAGGACCGGCTGCGCCTCGGACTGCACCGGATCACGCACGCGCTGCGGAACCTGGAGGTCCCGTCGGTCGCCGCGGTCAACGGTGCCGCCGTCGGCGCGGGGTTCGACCTCGCCCTGATGTGCGACGTGCGCATCGCCGCGCGGTCCGCCCGGTTCGCCGAGAGCTTCCTGCGGCTCGGCCTCGTGTCCGGGATCGGCGGCGCGTGGTTCCTCACCAGGGTCGTCGGCCTCGCCAAGGCCATGGAACTCACGCTGACCAGCGAGTTCATCTCCGCCGAAACCGCCGCTGAGCTGCGAATCGTCTCGCGCGTCGTCGACGACGACCGGCTGGCGGCCGAAGCCGCGGACCTGGCGCGCACGATCGCCGCCCAGCCGCCCCACGCGCTGCGCATGGCCAAGCGGCTCGTGCGGGAGTCGGCGGAGTCCGGGCTGCCGTCCGCACTGGAGCTGGCGGCCGCGATGCAGGCGATCCTGCTGTCCGGCGACGAACACCGCACCACCGTCAAGCAGTTCCTGGAGAACCGACGCTAGCCGTCTCGACGAGGAGATGCCATGAAGAACCCGGGGATCACGAGGATCGTGGGAGCCTCCAGCATCGGCACGGTGCTCGAGTACTACGACTTCTTCGCCTACGTCGCGCTCACCGGCACGCTCACCCAGCTGTTCCTGCCCGCGGGTGACCCGGTCGTCGCGACGCTGCTCGCCGCCGCCACCTTCGGGGTGTCCTATCTGGCCCGTCCACTGGGCACGGTCATCTTCAGCCCGATGGCCGACCGCATCGGGCGGAAGAAGACGTTCGTGGTGACCCTCGGCGTCATGGGGGGCGCGACGGTCGCCATCGGCTGCCTGCCCACCTACGCCGCGGCAGGCAGCTTCGCCCCGGCCGCGCTGCTGTTCCTGCGCGTCGTCCAGGGCGTCGGGCTCGGCGGGGAGTACGGCTCCGCGGTCGTCTACGTCACCGAGCACGCTCCGCGCGGACGGCGCGGGCGCTACACCAGCGTCCTGCAGAGCACCGCGAGCGTCGGGCTGCTCATCGCGCTGGTGCTGGTCTCCCTGCTCAAGGTGACCCTCACCCCCGCGGCCTTCGCGGGCTGGGGCTGGCGGATCCCGTTCCTGCTGTCCGCGCCGATCGTGCTCGTCGCGACCCTGGTCCGGCTGCGGATGAGCGAGACCCCCGTGTTCACGGACCTGCGGAACTCGGGGCAGCTGGCGAAGTCGCCGCTGCTGGACACGGTCCGCACCTGGAAGTCGTGGAAAGCCATCCTGCTGGGCACTTTCGGCGCGCAGGGCGGCACCTCGGTGACGCTCTACACCTCGATCGTCTACATGCTCTACTTCCTGCAGACCGTGCTCAAGGTCGACGAAACCCACACCAACCTGTGCCTCGCGATCGCGATCGTCCTCGCGGCACCGTGTTACCCGCTGTTCGGGGCCCTGTCCGACCGCATCGGCCGTTCCCGGGTGATGCTGCTCGGCATCCTCCTGTGGGTGCTCGCCGCCTACCCGGCGTTCGCCGGTATCCGCGCGGCCGCCGGGTCCTCGTCGTGGCCGGCGGTCACGGCGCCCATCACCGTGCTGGCGGTCCTGACCGCGATGGTGATGGCACCGCTGCCGGCGTTCATCACCGAGCAGTTCCCGCCCCAGAGCCGCACGACGGGGTTCGGTTTCGCCCAGCAGCTCGGGAACATCCTCTTCGGCGGCTTCCTGCCGTTGATCAGCCTGTCCCTGGTCTCCGCGACCGGGAACCAGCTGGCGGGGGTCGGGTACTCGATCGCCTCACTGCTCCCCTGCCTGGCCGTCACCCTGTTCTGGGGCATCCGGTCGGAGCGGGCCCGTGCCACGGCGGCCGGCCGGAGCGAGGCGCCGGTGTCCTCGCGGACGACCGGTGGCGCATTACGCTGATGAGCGTGACCGCCCGCCGCGATCCCCTGCCGCCGCTGAACCCCACGCGGGTGTTCGCGACGACCGGGCGGCTGCTGAGCATTTCGAAGGCGGCCGCCGAGCTTTCGGTGACCCCCGCCGCGGTCAGCCGCCAGGTGCGTGCTCTCGAACGCTACCTGGGCGTGGCCCTGTTCCACCGGGTGCACGGCGGCCTGGAGCTGACCGCGGCGGGCTCGCGGTACCTGGCCGACATCACGCCGCTGTTCGCCGCCTTGGAGAAGGCCACCGAAGCGGTCCGCGGCGGGGTTCCGGGCACCACGCTCAAAATCCGGTCCCCCGCCACCTTCGCGGTGCGCTGGCTGATCCCCCGGTTCGCCGGTTTCCACCGCGCCCACCCCGAGATCGACGTCCAGCTGACCACCTCACCCGCACCGATCGACCTCGACCGGGAAGACATCGACGCCGGCATCCAGCTCGGTGACTGCGACTGGCCACAGCTGTCCAGCCAGCGGCTCATCCCGAACGAGCTGGTACCCGTGGCCGCTCCGCGGCTGGCAGCCACGCTCAGCGAGCCGGCCCGGACCGCGGAGGCGACGCTGCTCCACTCGCTGGCGCGGATCGACGACTGGGCGCTGTGGCTCGAGGCGGCGGGACTGTCCACAGTCACCGCCCACAGTGGAATGAAGTACGAGACCTCGCTGCTGGCCTACCAGGCCGCGATCGAAGGACACGGCGTCGCGATCGCCCAAAAAGCTCTCGTCGAGAAGGAGCTGGCGGACGGCTCCCTCGTGGCCCCCTTCGACTTCACCCTCGACCGCGGGCGGTTCACCTACTACTTCGTGTGGCGCGCGGACCGGCCGCAGTCCCCCGCGGTGGTCGCGTTCCGCACTTGGCTGGTTTCCGTCATCGCTCACTGACCGTTGTTCCGCAGGAACGCGGTGAGGGCATCGCGGGTCTCGAGGAGCCGGCGCGCCTTGTCCTCCATCTCGTCGCGGATCTCCGCCACCCGGGCCATGATCCCGGAGCACTCCCCTTCGAGCGGACCGGCGTCACCCGTGCACGGCAGGACGCGTTCGATCAGCGTCATGGGGAACCCCAGGTCAAGCAGTGACTTGATGGTCGAGACCACTGCCACCGTCTGCTCGTCGTAGTCGCGGTACCCGTTGGGCTGCCGGACGGACGAGATCAAGCCGAGTTCCTCGTAGTACCGCAGGGATCTCGGACTCGCCCCGGAAGCCCGGCTCAGCTCGCCGATCTTCATGCCTGACGCTCGCTTCCACTTGACTTTGACACCGGTGTAAGAGTTTAGCGTGGTGTTTCCACCGCGAAACCGCTTACGAACGGAATCACCATGAAGGTCTTCATCACCGGCGGGACGGGCTATCTCGGCACCGTCCTCGTCGAGCACCTCGTCAAGGCCGGACACGACGTCGCAGGCCTTGCCCGCTCGGACGCCGGCGCCACCCGCCTGCACGAGGCGGGTGCCACACCCGTAGCCGGATCGCTCAGCGACACCGCCGTCCTGGAAGGCGCCGCGGCGGCCGCCGATGCCGTCGTTCACGCAGCGGTCGACTACGCGATGACCGACGAATCGGCAGCGGTGGAGCTGGCCGCGGTCAAGGCACTGGTCGCCGGCGCCGCATCCGGGACTGTCCCGAAGCCGTTCATCTTCACCAGCACCGCGCTGGTCTACGGGTTCGAGGACGACCGGGACACGTCGGAGGACGCTGTTCTGCCGGAGGTCAGCGCGCAGCCGGTGAAGGTCGCGGCCGAACGCATCGTCCGCGGCGAGGCGGGCATCTCCGGCATCGTGTTCCGCGCCGGGCTGGTCTTCGGCCGCGGTGGTTCCCCGGTCGTGACGGGACTGATCCAGTCCGCCCAGCACACCGGCACGTCGATCTACGTCGGACACGGGGAGAACGCGTGGACCCCCGTCCACGTCGACGACCTCGCCGACCTGTACGTCGCGGCGATCGAACGCCCGGTCTCCGGCGTCTACAACGTCGCCGGCACCGTGCCGTTCACGTTCCGGGCGCTCGCCGGAGCGATCGGAGACCTGACCGGGAAGCCGGTGGCGTCCGTGCCGCTCGAGGTCGCGGAACAGAACTTCGGGCCGGCTGCCCGCATCCTGACGACGACGAGCCGTCTCGATGCGGCCAAGGCCCGCGACACCTTCGGCTGGAGTCCCGCGCCGCGATCGCTCATCGACGACGTCCGTTCCGGGTCCTACGCCGAGGCCGCCGCGAAATGAGCCCGAGCCTGCGGAGCCGGCTGCTCGCCGGCGCCATGACGGTCCTGCGTGCCCGAGAAGAGGGTGACCATCACGCGGAGCACGTTCCGCGACTGGCCGGTGTTCACGCTCGCGCCGGAGACGCCCTCCGGGAAGCAAGCCCTGTACCTGCACGGCGGGGCGTGGGCAGCGGAAATCCAGGCCAGGCACTGGAACCTCGCCGTCCGCACCTCGCGGACCTTCGTCGTACCGATCTTCCCGCTCGTTCCAGCAGTCACCCACCGGGACGTCACCCCCGTGCTCACGGACCTGTGGATGGCGATCGCAGGCGAGGCGCCAACGGCACTCGTCGGGAGCCACAACGGCCTTGAACATGCTTGTCGCCCTTCCCGAAAAGGCCCCCGCAGCCGATACGACAGTGCTGCTGTCCCCGACGTTCGACCTCACGTTCGCCAACCCGGAAAGCGCCCGCATCGCCCCCCGCGATCCGCTGCTGAAGCTCGACCACATCCGCGCTCTCGCCGCAAGTTACGCGGGCCCAGACGGGCCCGACAGCGGACTGGTCAGCCCCGTTCGGGCCCGGGTGGACCACCTCGGCGCGATCACCATCTTCACCGGCACCAGAGATCTCCTGAACCCGGACGCCCACCTCGCCCGGGACGCCCCCGGCACGCAGGTGACCGTTGAAGAGACCGCCGGCATGGTGCACGACTGGATGTTGTTGCCGGTCCCCGAGGCGAAAACGACCCGCGCCCACATCGCTCGCCTCCTGCGGTAGGCAGCACGCGGGCCGTCCACCCGTCGATGGCAGTATAGTGAACGCTACATTCAGATTAGAACAGGAGTGATCGGTCATGGCGCCCCCCTTCGACGACGGTTTGACCATCCTCCCGGTGCCCTACGGCCACCCGGACGCGACGAGGTTCACCGCTGCCCTGCAGCAGATCTACGTCGACCTGTACGCGGTCGAAGACGTCACTCCGATGGACCCCGCGGAGTTCACCCTCCCCAGTGGACTGTTCCTCGTCGGCTACCTCGGCGACGAGCCCGTCGCCAGTGGGGCGTGGCGGGCACACGACAGTCCGGCGCCGGATTTCCAGTTCGGCGATGCCGAAATTAAGCGGATGTACGTCGCCGAAAACGCCCGTGGCCGCGGCTACGCGCGACTGGTGCTCCGCGAGCTGGAGCGGACCGCAGCGCTCGCCGGCCGCAAGCGCGTGGTGCTGGAGACCGGTGTCAGGCAACCCGCGGCGATCGCGCTCTACCGGTCGGCGGGCTACACCGACATGCCCAAGTTCGGCCTGCACAAGGACATGCCCGAAATCCTCTGCCTCGGCAAGGAGCTCTCGTGAGCGGTACCGACGTGAAAGGACGTGCATGAAGATCGGTATCACGCTGCCCAACCTGGTGGGTGGAACCCGGGAGATCCCGGGCTGGGCAGCCACGGCCGAAGAGGCCGGTTTCGCCTCGTTGGGCACGGCAGGCCGCTTCGCCTACCCGGCGGTCAGCGACACCGTCGCACTGGCCGCGGCCGCCGCGGTGACCGAGCGGATCGTGATCGCCCCGGGCTGGCCGGCGGCCCTGCTGGCCAAGGAGGTCGCCGGATCGACGCGGTGTCGGGCGGACGGCTGACGCTCGGCATCGGAGTGGGAGTCCGGCCGGACGACTTCGTGGTCCCCGGGCACGGGGTGGAGGGGCGCGGCCGGCGCCTCGACGCCGATCTGCGCACCTACCGCGGTGTCTGGCGCGGGGAACCGGTGGCGGGCGGAGAAAATCCGGCGGTCCCCGCGGGGACCCGCCAGATTCCGCTGCTGTTCGGCGCACAGAGCGAGCCGGCGCTGCGGCGGGCCGCGCGAGAAGGCGATGGCGTCACAGGTCCGACGGTGCCGGCCGCGATGGTGGGTTCCGTGTTCGACGCGGCCCGCGGCGGGACGCACCAGTCCGCCACGGCTCGTGGGACTCGCCTACTTCGGGTTCGGCGACGTCGAACGACCACGGGCGGCGGTGCGACTTCTACTCCTCCAGGAGTTCCAGGACCTGGGGGCGGACGATCTCGTCTTCCTGCCGGCCGAAAGTGGCATCGACGCGGCGACCCAGCGCAGGCGCCGGCGTGCCGGATCGTCAACCGATGGCGGCGCGCACCGCGGGCACGATCTCGCGTGCCGACCGGGCGCGGGCACGCTCGGCATCCTCCGGGCTGTCCGCGACCGGTGAGAACACGAACCCGCCCGCGCCGAAGTCGTTCACCGCGGTGGTGAGCTCGTCGACCCATTGCCACACCGAACCACCCACCCACGTGCCGTCGGGATTGCGCGTGGTCGGGGCCGTGCTCGCCGACTGCCGGCGAAGCGAGGTCAGCATCTCGTCGGCCGAGCCACCCGCACGGCTGCCGTCGACGTCGCGGATCGCCAGCGGGGCGTCGGTGATCCGGCCGGCCACGTTGTAGATGGTCGAGATGGCCGCCGGATCCCGTCCCGCCTCGTCCGCCGCCTCGTCGATGACCTGCCTGGACGTCCTGACGTACTGGCTCCGCCAGTCGTACCCGCCCCCGGGGTTCCACGCGTCCGGGGACCAGGCCGTCGACCCGGTGGAACTCCCCGTCGAAGACCCCCGCCCCGGCACCGAGCGCGATCCGCCCGCCGGACAGCTCGGACAACGCGCTGACGGTCCTGGCCAGCACGGGTACCGGACGGCACGGTCCGGCACCGCTGTCGCGGGCCGAGGGGCGCCACGAGGTCGTTCTCGGGCGCCAGTTTCGGAGGCGCCTGATGCTCCACAATGGACCTCAGGCACGCTGGCGCACTCAGTTGACGAGGTCGAGGAGCGCGCCCAGCAACTCTTCGGGTGTCTCGACCTGCGGCAGGTGGCCGGTGCGGGGGATCAGCGTGAACGTCGACCGCGGGATCGCGACGGCGTAGGCCCTGCCGTAGTCGGGGTCGACGATGCGGTCGCTTTCGCCCCAGACCACGTGGACCGGGATGTCGAGGGCGCCGAGCCGACCGGCGAGTGCCGGGTCCGCCATGGCCGGGCCGGTGTAACCGATCAGGGCCCGCACGTCCGGGCTCGGTCCGGTGCCGCCACCCGGCGGAACCGGTGCCTTGCTCGGGTCGTGGAAGGAGTGCGCGCGGAGCTCGGCGGGCGAGAGGCCGCTGACGTCGGTCGGCGGGTGGCCGTCGACCTCGATCCCGATCCCGTCGATGATCACCGCGGCGCTGACTCGCGGGCTCTTCTGCAAAGCGATTTCGGCGGCCAGCCAGCCCCCGAAGGAGTTGCCGATCACGGTGACGTCGGTGAGGTCGAGCTCCTCCAGCAGCGCGACGTAAGTCCGTGCCAGCGCCTTGACGTCGGTGAGGCTTTCGGCTTTCGGTGTGCCGCCGAAGCCCGGATGGGTGGGCAGCAGCACCCGCGAACGGGTGCGCTCGGCGAGCAGATCGGCGAAACCGGCCATCGTGGTGACGCCGCCACCGCCGTGCAGGAGCAGGAACGGGCGGGTGCGGTCACGGTCCTGGAGGGTCACCTCGACCGGGCCGAGCGCGCGGGTTTCGGTGCGGGTCGGCCGGAGCGAGCCGGTCGTGGGGAGAGTCGTCATGGGTCCTTCTCGGTCGCACGGGTAGTATCTAAGGAACCTTATATAAGGTTCCTTAGATAAGCAACCTTATTCCAGTCGGT
Organism: Amycolatopsis dongchuanensis; assembly: GCF_039542405.1. Taxonomy (NCBI): domain Bacteria; kingdom Bacillati; phylum Actinomycetota; class Actinomycetes; order Pseudonocardiales; family Pseudonocardiaceae; genus Amycolatopsis; species Amycolatopsis dongchuanensis. The sequence goes on along the minus strand of NZ_BAABIB010000080.1, from coordinate 14,251 downwards.
TAGGATGCGTGGCATGAAGTACCGCCCCGGTGATGTCGCGCTGGCCGTCAAGCGCCTGCAGTACCGCCACCACCGCGCGCTCAGCCGCGCGCTGGCGCCGCTGGACCTTTCCCTCGTGCAGTGGGACACGCTGCGGCACCTGCACCGCCGGCCGGACGCCTCGCTCCACGACCTGGCGGTGCTGACCTTCCAGACCGACCAGTCCTTCGGTTCGCTGGCCACCCGGATGGCCGAGCGCGGTCTGATCGAACGGGTTCCCGGCCCCGGCCGGGCGGTACGGCACCGGCTCACCGACAAGGGGGCGCGCCTGCGCGCGGAAGGGCAGGAACTCGTGGACGCCATCGCCGAGTCCTCGTTCCAGAACCTGTCCGCCGCTGAGCTCGACCAGCTGGGCGAGCTCCTGGATCGCGTCCTCGGCCCCGACCCGACGGCTTAGCGACGACCTACCACTCATCGTCCACAGTGGACGTTCTCCTCACTCAGGTCCGCCGCACCGGCGGGACGGCCGGGTGGCGCCGTCGTTGAACCTCGCCAGCAGCGTGGCGAAGGTGCGGACGTCGGATGCCGTCCACGACGCGAGGAGCTCGGCCAGCCGCCCGGTCCGCGCGGCCCGGACCTCGTGGAGCTGCCGCGAGACGGTCGGCAGGGTGACGCCGGCGTGGCACGCCAGCGCGGTGACCCGGCACGGGCCCTGCTCGGCCAGGTGGGCCAGCAGCCGGTACGCGGCGTCGGTGAGCTCGCGGCGCACGTCGCGGCGCGGACGTCCCGACGCGGCCCGGTCCTGGCGGACGAAGACGGCGAACTCGCGTTCGAGGTCCGCGATCGTTCCCTCGTCCAGCGTCATCGCGGGCCGTCCGCGGTCACGGCGTTGGTGGTGCGCAGCGGCACCGCGTACCGGAAGATCGTGCCGGTCGCCTGCCCGTAGGCGTCCTCGACCACGGCCCGGACCGGCGCGGGCAGCCCGGCCGGCCGGGACAGTGACCCACCGGCAGGCACACCCAGCCCCGCCATGACCCTCTGCCCGACGTCGGCGGCCAGCACCGCCCCGAGCGCGGAGACCCCGATCGTGCCCCCGAGGGTCCGGAAGAACGAGACCGAGGACGTCGCCGCGCCCAGCTGGCCCGGGCGCACCTGGTTCTGCACGGCGAGCACCAGGTTCTGCAGCATGACGCCCAGCCCCAGGCCGAGCAGGCCCATCGCGAGCGCCAGCCGCCAGTACGGGGTGTCCCGCTCGGTGAAGCCGAGCAGGGTCAGCCCGCCGGTGATGAGGACGGCCCCGGCGACCAGGAACGGCTTCCACCTCCCGGTGGCCGAGATGATCCGCCCGGCGACGCTGGAGGCGAGCGCGAGGCCGAGGATCTGCGGCAGGGCGAGGATGCCGGCCATCGTGGGCGACCTGCCTTCGGCCAGCTGGAAGTACTGGCTGACGTAGGTCGCCGCGGCGTAGAGGGCGACACCGACCGCGAGGCCCGCGATGATCGCCAGCACGACCGTCCGGGTGCGGAACAACCACAGCGGCAGCACCGGGGCCGCGGCCCGCCGTTCGACCGCGACGAACGCCAGTGCCAGCACCAGCGTCCCGGCGAGCAGGGCCGCGGTCTGCCAGGACAGCCAGGCGTAGCGGTCGCCGGCGAGCGTCACCCAGATCAGCAGGAGCGACGCGGCCGCCGTCAGCAACGCGGAACCGGCCCAGTTGATCTTCACCGAGCCCTTGACGACCGGCAGCTTCAACGTCTTCTGCAGCACGACCAGTGCGACGACGGCGAACGGCACGCCGACGAAGAAGCACCAGCGCCAGCCGAGCCAGCCCGTGTCGACGATAAGCCCACCGATCAGAGGCCCGGCACTGGTCCCGACCGCGAACACCGCGCCGAAGTAGCCGGAGTACCGGCCGAGCTCCCGCGGCGGGATCATCGTCGCGATGATCACCTGGATCAGCGCCATCAGCCCGCCCGCGCCGATCCCCTGCACCACGCGCGCCGCGATCAGCAGGCCCGCGTCGGCGGACAGGCCCGACAGCACCGAGCCGACCGTGAAGACGGTCAGGGCCGCCTGGATGAGCAGCTTCTTCGTGCAGGTCGGCGACGATCGTCGGCAACGCGTTGGTCACGACGGTCGACGACAGGATCGCCACGAAGATCCCGAGGTACAGGCCGGACAGCGCCTGCAGGATCTGCCTGCGGGTCATCGGGTCACCGTGCGGCTTGCTCGACGAGCCTGGTGACCACGTCCGGGCGGCTGAGCATGACCGCGTGGGAAGCGTCCACCTCGGTGATCCGGGCACCGGCGCGGGCGTCCATGAAGCGCTGCAGGTCCGGGCTGATGGCGCGGTCCTGGCGGGTCAGCAGGGCCCACGACGGGATCGTGCGGAAACCTTCGGTGGCACTGGGATCGGTGACGGCACGGGTGTTGGCGGGCCGCTGGGTGGTGGCGAGGTCGGCGGCGAGGGTCGGGTCGAGGTCACCGGCGAAGGCCGTGCGGAACTGCGCCGGGTCGATGGTGACCTCGGCGCCACCGGGCACCGGGGTGGTGATCAGCGGCAGCGGGGTCGCGGACTTCGCGGCGAGGTCGCCGATGGTCTCCCCCTGCACCGGGATGAACCCGGCGACGTAGACGAGGGCCTTCACGTCGGGCACGGCCGTGGCGGCGTTGGTGATGACCGCGCCGCCGTAGGAGTGACCGACCAGCACCTTCGGACCGCCGATGGTGGCCAGGTAGCTCGTGACGTACGCGGTGTCGCTGGTCAGGCCCTGGAGCGGGTCGGCGATGGCGCGCACCGGGTAGCCGTCGCGGCGCAGCCGTTCGATCACGGGGTTCCAGCTCGAGGAGTCCGCCCACGCGCCGTGGACGAGCACGACGGTCGGCTTCGGGGCGCCCGGTGAGCCACCGGTGGCCGAAGCCGTGGCCGACACGGTGCCGGCGAGCAGGGCGAGCACCGCGACACCGCCGGCGGCGAGGCGGGAAATGCGGAAACGCATGGGAAGTCCTTTCCAGAAGACGTGCCGGGGTTCCGCCCCGCCGCGTGGCGGCGGGGCCGGAAGACCGGTGGGACGGGTCAGCGGCCGTAGGCTTCGAGCAGCCGCAGCCACACCTCGCTGACCGTGGGAAACGCCGGGACCGCGTGCCAGAGCCGATCGATCGGGACCTCACCGGCCACCGCGATCGTGGCCGCGTGGAGCATTTCCGCGACATCCGGACCTACCAGAGTCACGCCGACGACCACCTTGCGGTCCTCGTCGACGACCATCCGGGCGTGTCCCCGGTAGCCCTCGGCGTGCAGCGAGGACCCGGCCGTGGCGGCCAGGTCGTAGTCCACGACCCGGATGCGCAGCCCGGCGGCCTCGGCCTTGGCGGCGGTCAGTCCTACGGCGGCGATTTCCGGGTCGGTGAACACGACCTGCGGCACCGCGCGCTCGTCGGCGGTGGCCGCGTGGCGGCCCCACGGCGCGTCGTCGACGGGTTCCCCCTTGGCGCGGGCCACGATCGCGTCACCCACCGCGCGAGCCTGGTATTTGCCTTGGTGCGTCAGCAAAACCCGCCGGTTCACGTCACCGGCCGCGTAGAGCCAGTCGTTGACCCGCAGGGTGTCGTCGACCGTGAGCCAGGCACCCGGCGTCAGGCCGATGGTCTCCAGACCGAGGTCCTGGGTGTTGGGTGTGCGGCCGATCGCGACGAGCAGCTCGTCGGCTTCGACGTGTTCGCCGTAGGTGAGCGTGATCGCCACCGTGCCGTCGTCGTTGCGCTTGACGGACGCGGCCTCGGCGCCGACGCGCACCGAAACTCCCTTTTCCCGCAAGGAAGACGCGACCAGCTCGCCGACGAACGGCTCGTTGAGGTGTAACACGCCGTCACGGGCCAGCATCGTCACCGAAGACCCCAGCTCGCTGAACGCGGTCGCCATCTCCGAGGCCACGACACCGCCGCCGATGATCGCCAACCGGGCCGGAACCTCCTTCGCCGCAACGGTTTCGCGGCTCGTCCACGGCTTCGCGTCGCGGAGGCCCTCGATGTCCGGGACCAGCGCGCCGCTGCCGGTGGCCACGACGACCGCGTGACGCGCGGTCAGTGTCGTGGTGGTGCCGTCGGCGGCGGTGACCTCGACGACCCGGTCGCCCGCGATCCGGCCGTGCCCGCGGTGCAACGGGATACCGACCGAGTCGAGCCAGGACACCTGGCCTTCGTCGTTCCAGTTCGAGGCGAACTCGTCGCGCCTGCGGAGCACGGCGGCGACGTCGAGCTCGCCCGTCACCGCCTCCCGCGCGCCGGGCACCTGCCGGGCCGCGCGCAACGCCGCCCCGCTGCGCAGCAGCGCCTTGGTCGGCATGCACGCCCAGTAGGAGCACTCGCCGCCGACCAGCTCGCGCTCGACGATCGCGGCGGTCAGACCGCCTTGCACCACCCGGTCGGCCACGTTCTCCCCGACCGGGCCGGCCCCGATGACGACGACGTCGTAGGTGGTCATGTCACTTCCCCTTCGCGGCGCGGCCGAGCCGGATCGCCGAGACGAGGAAGAAGATGCCGCCGAGGACGGCGTAACCGGCCACATTGGTCAGCGAGGGCTTCGCCCCGGAGGCACCGAGGATGAAGTTGGCGCCGGCCAGCACGGAGATGCCGCCGCTGAGGATCATCGGCCACTGCCCGCCCATCCTGCGGCGGACCAGCGCCACGATCAGCTGGACCAGCCCGGCCACGATCGCCCAGGCACCCCACACCCGCAGCACGGCCGGGATACCGGAAGCCGCGGCGACACCGATGCCGATGGTGGCGAGCAGGCTGATCGCCATGTTCACGTACAGCCCGCGGACCGACTTGGAGCCCTTGGCCGACCGGGCGTCCACAATGGCCGAACCGACGTCGAACAGCGGGTAGACGACGACCAGGACGATCCCGGCCGGCCCCAGCCCGGATTTGGTCGTCAGGAACACCAGGACCGCCCACACGATGGCGAACGCGAAGCGCACGAAGTACAACCGGCGCAGTGCCGGAGCGAACCCACCGACGGCGGGCGAGTCGACTGAAGTCACCAGAATCCCTTCAAAGGCCGCGGGGAACCTCCCCGACGAGACCGAACGTTCTATCTCCCTCAGCATGGCCGCCTCGCGAGGCAATGTCAAGACCGATCGTTCTTTCCGATGTCTTACGCACCGGAAAACCCGGCGGACCTCGGGGATCCGCCGGGTCGGCTCAGGCCCAGCTCCGGTATTCGTCGGCGGGCAGCGGGTGGTCCACGGGTACCACCCGCGAATGGACCGCGGTCAGGCAGCCGGGGCAGAACAACTGGCGGAACACGACTTCCGCGTCGACGTACTCGAGCGGGTCGTGCCAGATGTGCGGTCCCGCCTCGGTGGGCGGCGCGTCGCGGCGGGCGAGCCCGGCGACGAACGCGCCCCCTTCCAGTGGCCCGATTTCCGTTCCACAGTGGACACACGCCACCGTCCCGTCGGCCAGTACGGCGAGGTTGTCGTCCAGTCGCCGCACCTCGCCCAGGTCCGGTGTGCCGATGGGCGTCAGCCCGGTCAGCCCCGCGCCGGAAGCCCGGCGACGCCGCAGTTCCGCGCGTCGCTCCTGGGTCGCCGCCACGTCCACTTCGCCGCCGCGAAGCACGACGCCGTAGACGTCCGCGGCCGCGGCCACCGTCACACGAACCTGCCGCACGTCCTCACGCACGCTTTCGGGCGAGCGGAGCAACGGGTCGCCGTACCCGCCACCGGCCTGCCAGTGCAGGTACAGCGCGTCACCCGGCCCGAGGTGCGATTCGCCTTCGCAGGGCAGCACCTCGATCTCCCCGCCCAGCTCGCCCAGGCCGGCGGGGATGGTGGCCGCCTGGTCGAGCTGGGGCCGGTGGATTCCGCGCACGACGAGGTCGAGCTGGGAATTTCCGGGATATCCGCCGGCCAGGCCGACGTTCTGGTTGGCCACCTTGCCGGTACCGGACACGACCAGCGACATGGTCCCCCGCTGGTCGGGGTGCTGCACGTAGCAGACCGACCCGCTCATCCCGCCCCGCTGCCGCCCCGGCCCGCCGGAGTCGGTCTCCTCCCGCCGCCACAACGCCACGAGGGGGTAGAGGTACTCGGTCATCTCGACGTCCGGTGCCCGCGCCGAGGGGATGATCAACCGGCCGCCGGTGTCGACGCCGTCGTGGTACACCTGTGCGCCGTAGCCGCCCGCCATGACGTCGAAGACCGGCGACACGAAACCCTTGCTGCCCCCGCCGCGGGTGTCCACACCGGACACCACGCACAGGTCCGTGGTGCCGTTGCAGATGGACTGCACGTCGGTGCGGTGGGCGGGTTCGGCGTCCAGCATCTTGGCCAGCACCTCGGCGACGAGGTTGCCCGAGCCCCACGCCGGGCCGAACGGACCCTTGCCCACCGCGGCCGGGAAGGACGCGTTGGTGATCGTGTCCTCGTCGGTGACGATCTCGAAGCACCGCATCAGCCCGCCCGCCGCCCACGGGATGTCCCCGGCCAGCAACGGGAGCATCGTGAAGACGATCCCGGCCCGCAGCCCCGGGTAGGGGCAGTTGATGATGCCGGTCTGCTCAGCGGTGCCGCGGAAGTCGAAGACGAGCTTGCCGGCTTCCTTGGTCATCGCGACCTTGATGGCGTGCAGGCCGCGGTCGCCGGTCCCCGACTGCTCCTGGTAGCCGACCGCGGACCACGTCCCGTCCGGCAGGGTCTCGAGCTTCGCGCGCAGCCGCCGTTCGGCGTCGTCCATCATCCGCCGCATCACCGACTTCACGGTGTCGGCGCCGTACTTGGTGATCAGCCGGAGGATCTGCTCGGCCGCGTTCTTGTTGGCGGCGATCTTCGCGCGCAGGTCGAGGCCCACCAGGTGCGGCAGCCGGGACCGGCGGACCCACGCGTCGGCGACGTCGCGCTGCAGCACCCCGCCGCGCACCACCTTGATCGGGGGCGTCGGCACGGCCTCGCCGAAGACGTCCTGCGCGGACGGGCTGAACGAGCCCGGCCGCGGCCCGCCGAGGTCGACCTGGTGGGCGATCGCGGTGGTCCAGCCGAACAGCTTGCCGTCGTGGAAGACCGGCGCGAGGACCGCGGCGTCGTTCTGGTGCAGCCCGCCGCCGATCCACGGGTCGTTGCACAGGAACATGTCGCCCTCGGCGATGCCGGGGTTGTCGCTGCGGTGGCGCAGCGTCCAGGTGATCGCCAGGTCCATCGAGCCGATCAGGCCGATGTTGTACGTGCCGACCTGGACCTGCTCGCCGAGCTCGTCGCAGATGGAGAAGTTGAAGTCGTTGGACTCGGTGACGACGTGCGAGCCCGACATACGACGCAGCGTCTCCCCCATCTCCTGGGTGATCGCCCACAGCCGGTGCCGGACGACCTCGTAGGTGAGCGCGTCCACGTCGGCGTCGCCGGTCTGGTGCAGCGGCAGGGACGGCGAGATCTGCCGCAGCAGTTCTTCGCGCGGCATCGGGCGGCTGGTGAACTCGTCCGCGCCGGGGATTCGAGAAGTCATGGTGTCCTCACTGGTAGCGCAGCACGAGGTTGCCGAGGTGGTCGACGCGGCCGGTGACCCCGGCGGGGATCACGACCACGGTGGTCGGGACGTCGACGATCGCGGGTCCGGCGAGTTCGTGGCCCGCCCGCAGCCGGGCGTAGTCGTACACGGGCGTCATCACGTAGCCGGTCTGGGAGTCGAGGCAGACCGAGCGTTCGCCAAGCAGGGCTTCGCGCGGGTCGGCGCTGTCGGCCTCCGGCACTTCCGGCAGCACGACCGGGAAACCGAGCCCCGCCTTCGCCCGCATGCGGTAGGTGATCGCCTGCACACCGGCTTCGCGGTAGCCGGCACCGCTGCCGTTGATGCGTTCGTACTGCTCCTCGAAGCGTTCGAGGATCTCCTCGCCGGTGCGCTCGGTGAACTTCGCGTCCGGGACGGCCGTGGCTAGCTCGGTCACCTGCATCGAGTACCGCAGGTCGATCTCGCGGTGCAGCGAGACGTCGTGGAACTTCACCTTCTGCGCCTCCAGCGCGCGCTGCAGATCGGCCTCCAGCCGCGCGAAGTGCGCTTCGAGCACCGTGTGGTCGACGGGGAACGACGACGGATCGGACAGCTCCGCGCTCAAGGCGACGTCCGAAGCCGCGAGCCCGTACGCCGAGAAGGCGGACGCGACCGGCCCCAGCGGCACGACGACCTCGCGCACGCCCAGGTCCTGGCAGTACCCGGCGCAGTGGGCCGGTCCCGCTCCCCCGAACGCGTAGACGACGAAGTCACGCGGGTCGTAACCGGCCTGCACGACGGCCCGGCGCAGGAGATCGCCCGCCTGCGCGTTCTGCACCTCGTGGATGGCGATGGCGGCTTCCTCGACGGTGAGCCCGAGCGGCTCCGCCACGTGCACGCGGATCGCCTCCCGCGCGAGGTCCATCCGCAGCGGCTTGCGGCCGCCGAGCAGGCCACGCTCGCTGAGGATGCCGAGCACGAGGTTGGCGTCGGTGTTCGTCGGCCGCGTCCCGCCGTTGCCGTAGCAGGCCGGGCCGGGCACGGCTTCGGCGCTCTGCGGGCCCAGCCGCAGGTTGCCGCCTTCGTCCACGGACGCGAGCGCGCCCCCGCCGGAACCGATGGTGTGCACGCGGATCGTCGCCGCGTTGATCGGGAACTGGTTGACGACCGAACCGGGCGCCATCACCGGCTCGCCGTCGACGATGAGGCCCGCGAGGAACGTCGTGCCGCCGACGTCGGTGGTGATGACGTTGCGGTGGCCCAGCTGCCCGGCCAGGCGCATCCCGCCGACGACGCCGCCGGACAGGACGGACCCCACGGTGGTGATGGCGTGCTCGGGGGCCCGGTCGGCGGTGATCGTGCCGCCTTCGCTCTGCATGACGAGCAGCGGCCCCTTGAGCCCGCCTTCCTCCAGCTGTTTCCGCAGCGGCAGCAGGTAGGTGCGCAGCCTCGGGCCGATCTGCGCGTTCATGATCGTCGTAGAGGTGCGCGCGAATTCGCGGATGCGGGGGCTGACCTCCGAGGACAGCGTCACGTACACCTCCGGCGCGATCTCGTGGATGAGCTCGCGGACGCGCTGCTCGTGCACGGCGTTCTTGAACGACCACAGCAGGCAGACGGCTATCGCCTCGACACCTTGGTCCACAAGGGACTGTGCGACGCGGCGGACCTCGTCCTCGTCAAGGGGCACCAGGACTTTCCCCGCGTGGTCGATCCGCTCGGTGACCTCCAGTGCCCGGTACTTCGGGATCAGCGGCGCGGGTTTGCGCTGGCGCAGCGTGTCCTGGATTTCGTGCGCGGAGCGGCCGAGCGTGCGGCCTTCGGCGTTCATGATGTAGATCGCGTCGCGGTGGCCCTTGGTGGCGATCAGCCCGACGTCGGCGACCTGGCCCTGGACCAGTGCGTTGATCGAGGCGGTCGTGCCGTGGGCGATGTAGTCGGTCTGCGCGAGCAGTTCGCCGACGCCGATGCCGAGTTCGGCGGCGAGGTCGTCGATCGCGCGCATGACGCCGACCTCGCGGTTCGGCGGGGTGGTCGGTGTCTTGGCCGACACGATCCGCCCGGCGCCGTCGGAGGCGACCGCGTCGGTGAACGTGCCGCCGACGTCGATGCCCAGTGCGTATGGCATTGCGTTTCTCCTGGTGTCCGTTACCGCCGGCGGGCGGTCGCTGTGGTGAGGATTTCCTCGGGCCGGACGTCGGCGCCGCCCATCCAGGCGATGTGCTGGTCCGGGCGCACGAGCAGCAGCTGGGCGGGGTACCGGCCGGGCAGGTCGACGACGGTGAGCGGGATCCCGAGGTCGCGGGCCGCCGTCGTCCACGGCGTGACGGCGACGCCAGGGTCGGTGCGCAGCAAGGTGAAGCCGGGGCCGAGGACGTCGAACACCGGCTGTCCGTCGTCGAGCCACACGTGTGGCAGGCGGAACCCGGGCCGCGCGCGGTCCTGGTAGTCCCCCATGGTGATCTCGGCGTGGTCTTCCCCGCCGACCACCAGGGGTGAGCCCGCGTAGTGGTAGCCGAAGCTGAAGCCGTCGGGGGAATACCGCCGCGGCTCGGTTTCCGCCAGGCGCGCGGCCAGCTCCGCGCGGGCCCGCTCGCCTTCGGGGCCGGGCAGGTGGATGTCCGGGGAGACGTCCGCGAACGAGGTCCGGGCCTGGGCGCCCACGGCGGTCGCGAACTGCTCGCCGACCGGCTTGCGCTCCAGCTCGTACGCGTCGAGCAGCTCCGGCGGGGCCCACCCGTGGTGCACGGCGGCCAGCATCCAGCCGAGCGTCGCCGCGTCCTGGATGCCCGCGTTCATGCCGAACCCGCCGACGGGGATCCAGATGTGCGCGGCGTCCCCGGCGAGGAACACGCGGCCGGCGCGGTACCGCTGGGCGACCAGCCGCCGGCCGGTCCAGCGCACCACGCCGAGCACCTCGTGCTCGACGGGCCTGCCCACCGACTCCCGCAGGAGCTGTTCGGGGTCTTCGCCTTCGGTGTCGTGGTCCGGGGCGAAGGCAACGTGGTTGAGCCACAACGACTCGCCGTCGATGGCGATCAGCGAAGCGATCCGGCGGCCGTAGGTCCAGTACGTCCAGGCCCGGTCTTTCGCGGCCAGCCGGCCCAGTTCGGGCGAGCGGACGAAGGTCGACACGAACCGCTGGATCGCATCGACGCCTTCGTACCGGATACCCAGCTGCCGCCGGACGGTGCTGTGCGCGCCGTCGCAGCCGACGACGTACGCGCACCGCAGTGTCCGCCGTTGCCCGGCCGCCTCCACGACGGCCTCGACGTGGTCGTCGTGCTGCCGGAGTTCGACCAGCCGGGTGCCGCGTGCGAGGGTCAGCCCGGGCTGCTCGCGCGCGTGCTTCTCCAGGATGGGTTCAAGGTACAGCTGCGAGATCCGGTGCTGCGGTTCCGGAGTGGGCCAGTTTTCCTTGCCCTTGCCCGCCAAAACGTCGTGCGCGGACGGCAGGTCGATCCGGTAGATCTGCTCGCCGTCCAGCGTCGTCCGGTACTGGATCGACGTCGGGTGGTCGGCGGGCAACCCGGCCCGGCGGATCTCGTCGGCCAGCCCGAGGCGCCGGAAGATCTCCATCGAGCGCGCGGACGTCGTGTTGCACCGGGGGTTCACGGGCCGTTGCCCGGTCGCTTCCACCACGTGGCAGGACACGCCGCGCTGCGCGAGGTCGAGGGCGAGGGTCAGGCCGGCCGGGCCGGCGCCGACGATCAGGATTCCGGTCATGCGCTCAGGAACTCCCCTACCAGCTTGGTGAACTCGTCCGGCCGGTCGACGTGGATCCAGTGCCCGGCGCCCGCCACCACGTGCAGGTGCCCGTCGGGCAACCGCGCGACCAGGCGCTCGGAGACTGCGACCGGCGACACCCGGTCGCGTTCGCCGTGCAGCGCGAGCACCGGCGTGCCGATCTTCGCGAGGTCGACCGGCGGATCGCCCTCGTCGTCGGCGAACATCGAGCGGAACGCCGCCTCGGCGCCGGGACGGAGTGCTTGCCTGAACCGGAGTTCGGTCAATTCGTCGAGGTGTCCTTTGTGGACGCTCTCGTCCGCGACGAGGCGAGCGAGCGTGGCACGCATGGACTCTCGGGTCGGGTTGTCGTAGAAGGGAACCGCCGTCGGCAGCGGTCCGGTGCCCGCCCCGCCCATGACCACGGCGCGCTCGACCCTTTCCGGCGCGACGGACAGCAGGGCCAGTGCCGCGGCCCCGCCGGCGGCGGAGTTGCCGACGACGTGCACGCGGTCCAGCCCGTGGTGGTCGAGGAGGTCGAGGACCTGCCGGGCGCGGGCCAGCGCCCACGCGCGGGGACCCTTGAGACCGCCCGTCCCGGCGATCCGCGTGCCGAACCCGAGCAGATCGGGGGCCAGGCAACGGAACTCGCGGTCGAACCCGGCCCGCACGCTCGCCCAGTTGCTCGCGGCGTCCACGCCGGGCCCGCCGCCGTGCAGCAACACCAGTGCAGGCTCGGTCATGCCTCCGTCACCGCGCTTTCGACCGGCCGGTCCGCGGTGGCGCTGACGCCCCGGCCGAACCGGGCGAGCAGGAGCGTCGCGACGGCACCGAGGACACCGGGGATCGCGAAGAAGCGGAACATCGAAGCCGGAGCCCAGCCCGCCTGCAGCAGGAACCCGGCGACCAGGGGTGCGAGCACGGCACCGAGCCTGCTCACGGCGACCGCCATGCCGAGCGCGGTCGCGCGTGCTTCGGCGGGGTACAGGTTCGGCACGATGACGTTGATCCCGGTGACGGTCCCGTTGAGGAACAACCCGACGAGCACCGCCACGACCAGGGCGAGCGCCAGCGTCCCGAGCGAGAACGAGAACCCGATGAGGGCGACGGCGCCGATGCCGAAGTAGGCCGCGGTCAGCCGTCGCGGGCCGAACCTGGTCACCAGCAGTCCCAGCAGGACCGCGCCCGTCACGCCGCCGAGGCTCAGCAGGACACCACCGCTGGTGCCCTGCCGGCTCGACATCCCCGCCTTCAGCAGCAGGCTGGGCGTCCACGAGCTGGCGAAGTAGAACATCAGCTGCGCCGCGACGAACGCCACCCAGACCAGCACGGTCCGCACGGCGTTGCTCCCGCGGAACAGCGAGTCGAGAACCACCTTGCGCGTTGTCACTGCCGACTGTGCCGCGGGCAGCTCCTCGACCGGCGTACGGCCGATCGAGACGAGGATCCGGTTCAGCTTGCGCAGGGCCTGCCGCGGACGTCGGGCGACGAGGAAGTCCATCGACTCGGGCAGGAAACGCAGCGCCACCGCGAAGAGGAGCGCCGTGACGATCGCGCCGAACAGGAAGACCGAGCGCCAGCCGAACGAGCCCAGCAGCAGGCTTGCCGCGATTCCGGCGATCACCGAGCCCAGGCCGTACCCGGTGGTGATGAGCGCGACGACCAGCCCTCGCCGCCGGTGGTTCGCGTACTCGGAGGTGAGCACCGGCAGGCCGGCCGCCATCGCGCCCACGGCCGCACCCGTCACCACCCGGCAGGCGAGCAGCTGGCCGAAGTCCTGGGTCGCGGCGGCGGCGAGCATGCCCAGCGACGCCAAGGCGAGACAGCCGAGGGTGAGCCGGCGGCGGCCGACGCGGTCGCCGAGCGGGGCGAGGAAGAGCCCGCCGACCGCCATGCCGGCCAGCCCGCCGCTGAGCAGCACGCCGACCGACGAGGGCGACAGGCCCCACTGCCGGGTGATCGCGGGGCCGACGAACGAGGTGACCAGCAGGTCGAACCCGTCGACCAGGTTGATCACGAGGCAGAGCGCGACCGCCCTCACCTGGGCGCGGCTCATCGGTGAGTTCTTCACCTGTTCGAGCAAGTTCAAGGGAACCTCGCTTCGTTGCGGCGGTCGGTTGACGTTCCCCCCGGAGAAGCTCTGTATGTAGCGCTCACTCTACAACCTGCGCGACGCGTTGACCAGCACTCGAAACGGGAACGATCCACAGTGGCCGTCGCCGGGACGATTCCTTGAACCGAGCCGATCCCGCGCACCCGCGGCGGCCCGCCGCCGGCTACCCGGCCGGATCGAGGCGGTGCCGCAGGAGCTCGTCGACTTCCCGCAGAAAGGTCTCGCACACCTCAGCCGGGTCCGACAGGCACCCCGCCACCATCGCGCCGTCGCGCAGCATCACGAAGTGCCGTCCCGCGGCCTCTGGCGGGTTCTCGCCGACCTGCGCGAGCAAGTCGGTAACGGTGCGGAGGAACCACTCGCGGTGGTCCAGGACGGCCCGGTGGACCGGGTGCGCGGGATCCGGGTACTCGGCCACCGCGTTGAGGAAGGCGCACCCGCGGAACTGGGCCGACCGGATGCCGTCGGCGATCGAGCCGGCGACCGCGCGCAGCACCTCGTCCGCCGGCAAGCCGCTGGTGAGCGCCTTGCCGAGACCTTCGCGCTCCATTTCGTGGACGCCCTGCAGGTACGCCACGACGAGGTCGTCCTTGCTCGGGAAGTGCCGGTACAGCGTGGCGCGGGTGACCTTGGCCTCCGCGACGATCCGGTCGATCCCGACGGAGTGCAGCCCCTCGGCGTAGAAGATCCGGGTGGCGGTCGCGAGCAGCCTCGACCGCGCTTCCGACACCTGGCCTCGAGCGTTCCGCACCATGGGGCCGAGTTTAACAGATAGAACGGTCGGTATCCCGCGGTCTTCGGCGTACTCGGTCCGCGATTTGGTAGAGTGATCGCTACATACACGAGAGAACGTTCTGTTCACCTCCACCACTCATCTCCGGGGAAGCTCATGCCGCCCTACCTTTCAGGGATGTCCGCGGTCCGCGAGGATCGGCGGATGCAGGTGGA